>JAAYAQ010000290.1 GCA_012719295.1 Candidatus Hydrogenedentota bacterium
ATGCCTCACCCGGTCCCGTCGTGTATCTGTCAATCCGCCACAATCCCGTCGGTTACTGCAAGCATTGTCACATGGTGCTGACAGGGTCATTGCAGGATGCACAGCAGGCCGCCCGCCTTGACCTCCTCGCCCTCGAGCGCGAGGATCTCGACGACCGTGCCCGCCACGGGGCAGGGTACGTTGAATGCGGCCTTGTCGGTGGTCATCTCAACGAGGTCGTCGCCTTCCTCAACGGTGTCGCCCTCTTGAACCAGCCATTGCGACACGGTGGCGATGTCCGAGGCGTCTTCGCCCAGAAACGGCAGGGTGACTTCATGTGACATGCAGGCGCACTCCTTTTCCCATACAGACGCGAACGTCAGGTATCTGTTCTGACCGGGTTAAGATGCTGAAGCAGTTCTTCGGATCGATAGGAACTGCGCACGAAGGGCCCCGCAATCGCGAACTTGAAGCCCAGTTGGTACGCCAGTACCTCATACTCCTTGAACTGCTCGGGAGGAACGAATGCGGTGACGCGGCGTTGTTTCGGGGTGGGCCGCAGATACTGCCCGATGGCCACCGCTTCACACCCGGCCGCAAGCAGGTCTCTCAGGGTGGCGCGCACCTCGGCCGGTTCTTCGCCATGGCCGACCATCAGCGCGGATTTCACAATGCTCCCCGAATGATGCGCAGCGGCGGTTTCCAGCACCCGCAGGGCGTCGCGGAAGGTGATCTTGCGTCTGCGCAAGGCGTCGTACAGGCGTTCGACCGTCTCGATGTTGTGCCCGAACACCTCCGGAACCGAGGCCAGAACGGTTCGGACGGGCGCTTCATCGCCCAGGAAATCGGGCACGAGGACTTCGACGGTAGTCCCCGGGTTGGCTGCGCGCACCGCCTCGACCGTGCGCGCGAAGTGCGCCGCGCCGCCGTCGGGGAGGTCGTCGCGCGTGACGGAGGTGATGACGGCGTGCTTGATGCCGAGTTCCCGGACGGCCTCGGCCACCCGCGCCGGCTCATCGGGATCGAGCGCTTCGGGGCGCCCGCTCTTGACCGAGCAGAAGGCGCAATTGCGCGTGCATACGTTGCCCAAAATCATGAAGGTGGCCGTGCGGCGTTTCCAGCACTCCCCCTGGTTGGGACACCGGGCGCTCTGGCACACGGTATGGAGGCCGAGCCGGGAGACGATGGACTTGGTGAACTCCGAGTTTTCGCCGGAGGCCCATTGCTGTTTGATCCAATCCGGAAAAGGCGAACCCATAAACAGATTTCCTCAGTTGCACAGCCACAGACCGTGCGGAGGCAGGATGCCGGGGACGTGCCCTCGCGATGTGCGCAACGTGCGCGTCCGCAGGGGAACGCTGTGCTGTCAATCAATAACCGCATTCTAGCATGCGGCCTTCTCCTGACCCAACAATCGGCACGGCGGATTTAGTCGGCATGACGGGGGCGGGCGCCTCACCCGTGGCCGATCGTGGCCGGGGCGAAAATGCTACCAATTTGTCAAGAGTATAATTTAGTATTGTGTCCCCGAAATTGATGGTTTAGACTCTTTGAGAGGGGTATTCGAGGTTTTTGGCAAGGAGATACGGTGCAGCTCATTGAGGAAGATGCGGAGGCGCGGCTCCAACGCGAGGCTCCCGAGATCCTGGTGGTGGGCGGGGGCAAAGGCGGGGTGGGGAAGACCTGTCTTGCGGTCAATCTGGCGGTCGAGATCGCCCGGCGGGGCTGGCGCGTCATCATTGTGGATGCCGACTTGAGCTGTTCGAATGTCGAGACGGTGTTGGGGACGCGTTCCGACCGTAAACTGGACGATTTCTTTTATCAGCGGGGCGGCAAGGATCTGCGGCAGATCGTCTGTGAAACGCAGTACGACAATCTGCAGATCATTCCGGGCAC
>JAAYAQ010000291.1 GCA_012719295.1 Candidatus Hydrogenedentota bacterium
CCAATCAGCACCCACGCCGTTCCCCGGATTTCCTTCATCGACATCGGCCACCTGAGCTATGGACGAACCGGAGACTCCGGACTCCACGAGGGTGAAATCGGCGGCATCTACGCCAGAGACGTCCTCGGTGAACTTCACATGAAAACGAACCGAGGTGGCCGCCGTAGGCGATGCGTCGGCGCGCGTAACGCCGCTGCAGACCGGCGCACCAAAGCCCAGGACGAGGACCTCCGTCGTCGGCTCGTCGGGATCGTCGGAGTAGATGCGCAGCGTCGCCTGACGCGGCCCGATGGTAACTGGTCTGAAGATCACCTCGAGGTCGAGACTGCCACCCGGGGGAATTGGCTCGTTTGCGGGCACGTTCTGGAACGCGAAGTCATCGATGAAGCCTTTGCAGATGCAGAAATTGACCTCCATCTCGCCATTGCCGGTGTTGTAAATGGTGATGATCTGCGGGTCGGACCACGAACCCGTGCGCGGGAACGTCCCAAAATCGAGCAGGGCTGTGCTCACGGTGATCTCCGGAGCCGTTGACGACGGGATATTGATGGTGAGGAACGCTTCGTCAAGCACCGGGCCATCCGTGGAACCATATTGTTCCGCGGCCTTGCCCCCGTCTTCCCAGTAAATGTAGCGTACCCCCGGCCCGTAGCCGCTGAAGGTGTGAGTTATGTGCTGCCACGTTCCGCCCGTCGTGAATTCCCCGGAATCATACGGGACACCGACGATGGTTGTGCCATCCTCCCCCCGCAATTCCACTTTCAGGTACGCCGTGTCGCTGTAATTGGGAATGAAACGCGTCGAGAAGCCGCGGAACCACTCGGAAACCGTAATGTCGGGCGCAGCGTCCAGTTCTCCCACCGTATAGCCAAGGGCCAGCAGATCGACGGTTTGACTGCGGCGGCACCACAGAAGATCGTCAGTGGCCACGGAGCCGTCGGTGAAAAACATGGCACATCCGTCACGCTCGTCGTCCAACTCCCTGTCCAGACCGTAGGGTCCGGGTCCGGCGCTCCAGCCGCCGCCCGGGGCTTCGAGGATGACCCAGCCACTCAGATCGCCGGTCTCGGCGCTCGGGTTCATCAGGAGGTTCTGCCCGGCCGCGGCCAGACAGAAAAGACCCGCCATCGCACCGGCAAAGATCCTGGCAGCACGGCACCCCCCCTTCGCATCATACGTCATTTTCATAAGAACCCCTTGCCTGGTTCGGCTGGCTTCGGCAACCGCCCCATGATTGTTGTGTCGCGTTGCGAGCAGACGCACCCAGGAACGATGCCGGCATGTTCAGGTGCGATTCTGAGCCTGGAGCCCGCTGCCGGCCACCACGCCGGCGTGTTGGCTCAGAAGCACAGGGCTCCGCTCCAATATTATACCTTGGAAAATGGGCCCTGTGTCGCCCGGACAAGCAGAATCCCGCAAACACCGGCTGCTGGACCCGGAAAACCCGGAAATTGCCGATGGCGGACGGCGGCTGGGCGGCCCAGCGCGTCAGGCCAGTTTCCACGGCTCGCGGTATTCGTAATGGAGCAGTTCGTTCGCCTTTTCGTGGTTGGTAATGCGCTCCGCGACGGGATCCCATTCGATGCGTTCGCCGACCTCCAGCGAGATGTTGCCCAGCAACGCGACGGTCGTCGATTTGTGTCCTTCCTCGATGCTGCAATTGGGGGTCTCGCGCGACTTGACGCAGTCCAGGAAATTGCGGATGTGCTGCGAGGTCGGGTCGTTCACGTCGCCCTTGACCTCGACAGGTTCCATGCGTTTCTCGCGGTCGTGGAACTGGCCGCCGAATTCGGGCACGACTTCGAAGCGCGCTCCCTGGTAATAGAGGGTGCCGATGGTGCCTCGAAACTCGACCATGCCCGAGCGCAGGAGCGGATTGCTGCTCGTTTCGTACTGGCTGAAATGCACCATGCGCCGCGACGGAAACGCATACACGACTTCCATGGTGTCGGGGATGCTGCGGGCATCGTCAAGCAGGAGGCGTCCGCCCATGGCGCAGATGGAGGTCGGCATGTCCTCGTTAAGCACCATGCGGAAGGCGTCGAAGTAGTGCACCCCCCAGTTCGCGAGTTGCGACGAGAATTCCTTATGCCACCGGAAATTGTAGGGCGCGATGGCCGGATTGAACGGGCGGTACGGCCGCGGCCCGAGCCACATGTCCCAGTCGAGTCCGGCGGGCGGGTCGCTGTCCGGGGGATTGCCGATGCCGTTCGGCCACATGTTGCTTACGCGGCAGCATCGCCCCACCACGACGGGGCCGATGTTGTCCGCTTGCACGAAATCGCGGGCCTTGGCGAGGGTGTCGCACGAGCGCCGTTGAATGCCGACCTGGACCACGCGG
>JAAYAQ010000006.1 GCA_012719295.1 Candidatus Hydrogenedentota bacterium
GCCGGAAGCGCTACTGCCGGAAGCCGGGGCGGCGGACGTCCGGCCCGCGGTGGTGGCGTTTCGCGGGGAGGCGGTGGGCCACGAGCGGCGCGTGGTGCGCATGTACGCGGAAGACCAGCCCGAAGTTCCCTGGCGGCTCGAGTACGACGCGGCCGCCATGCCGTGGCTGCATGTCCACCCGCGTTCCGGCGGTCCGGGCGAGGCGGGGTTCAGCGTGATGGGCGTCGACGCGTCGGTGATCTCGACCCAGCCGCCCGGCACGATCCTGAAGGGATTCGTTCATGTGCTGCCGGACGGTGACGCATCGCTGACCGGACCGGGCGCCCGCCGGCATTCGATGGTGGTCGAGGTTTCGCCGCGCCCGTCGGGTCCGCGCCGCATTCTCTGGCTCCTGGGACATGGGGAGAGCGCCGAGGGGCTGCTGGAACCCGGCGGCGGCCATTCCTTGCAGGCCGCGGCGGCGCTCCTGGCCGGTCCGCCGCACTGGTTCAGCCACCAGTGGGCCGCGTCGTCTTTCAGCGAACGGTTGACGAACCATACGCTCGTGGTGTTGACGGCGCAGGCCGCCTCGGAAGGCATTGTGACGCGCCAGGCGCTGCTGTCGTGTGTGGCCGCCGGGGGCGGGGTGCTCTTCCTGGGCGCGCATCTGGAGGAATCCGAAGGCCGGGCGCTCACCGACTGGCTCGCGCCCATTGGGGTGCGGCTGGATACCGCGAAAGACGTCTCGGGGACGTTTGAGGTGTCCGGCGCTCCGGTGTTGTGCCGCAACTGGGGCCGGGTGGCCGTTCAGGACGGCTGCCGGATCGAGGTGAACCCGCCGGGCACGACGCTCGTGCGCGACCCCGCGCGCGGCGGCGCGGTGTTCGCCATCGTGCCGTATGGTCTGGGCCGGCTCGCGTTTCTCGCGTCGGCCACTCCGCTCGGGAGCGCCGCCCTGTCCGACACGGCGCACCGCCGGTTCGTGGGCGATCTCTTTCGCTGGCTCGACGATGCGGGGCGGGAAGTATCCGACGTGGATGGCGATGGACTGCCCGACGCCATGGAAGACGCCAATCAGAATGCCGCACTGGACCCCGGAGAGACGGATCGGTTCAATCCGGACACGGACGGGGACGGCATTCCGGACGGGATCGAAGACCGCAACCGGAACGGTCGCGCGGATGAAGGAGAAACCAGCGCCATCAATCCCGATTCCGATGGCGACGGCATCCCGGACGGGGCCGACCTCGCTCCCCTCCCGCCCGCCGGCGCGCCCGTGGCCGAGGCGGTGCGGCCCGCCGAATGGCCCGCCGAAGGGGGTATCTGGGTGCAGCTCAGCGGCCGCAATTTCGCGCCGGGCACGCGCGTGCATTTCGGCGGGCTCCCCGCGGAGCAGGTGCGCGTGCTCGGGTCCCAGGGCCTGGAGGCGCTGCTGCCCGCGGCGCCGCAGACGGACGGCGGCGTGGTCGATGTGATCGTTGACGGCGCCGAGCCGGGGCAAAGCAGCACGATGCCCGGCGGTTTCCGGTATCTGCCCCGCAGTACCGTAGTCCTCGAACTGGAACGCGTGGACGCCGGCGGCGGCGCGTTCCAGCTCGCCGTGACGGCCTCCTCCGACCGGTTGGCGCAAGTCGACCGGCTGACGTTTCGTCTGAGCACGGAACCGCCCCGCGCGCTCGAATGGCTCGATGTCATGCCCGACGCGGACGCGCTCCGGTCCGGGCGCCAGGTCGCTTCCCGGCCCGATCCCGAAGGCGGCCTCTGGATCGACGTTTCGCCCGCGCGGACCGGCTACCCGCTGGGCGGCCTCGTGCGGGTGCACTCCCGTCCCGCCGCCCATGCGCCGGCGACGGTCCCCGAATTCATCGTTACCCGCGCCCGCGCCTTCACCCCAGGCGGCACATTGCTCGAAGTCATGACGGAAGAGTAGCGCGGCAGCGTGTCGAGCGGGACCCCGGGTCCGCGGTCCCGGGGCAGCCGTATCCCGGACGGGTCAGGGGAACGGGTTCAGTAGGCCTGCAGGCCCACGATGCGCCAGGCGCCGTCGTCCTCTTTCTTGAGGTCCATATCAATGACAACAGTGCCGCGATCGCCGCTCAGACCGGCGTTCTCGACCGTGGCCATTTCTTCTTCGATGGTGACGCGGGCGTTGTCAATGTCCATTTTCGCGCCGGACAGGGTGCCGTCGTCGATGAGCCCGGCGACGTATTCGCGGAAGTCGGCTTTGCTGCCTCCTTCTTCGCTGACGAAATCCTCGGAGACCGTGGACATCAGGACGTCGATGTTGTGGCTTTCGAGCCCGGATTTCCACGTGGCGAGGGTCTGGCGGATCAACTCGTCGTCGGACGCGCCTCTTTGCGTCGTGGCGCAGCCGCAGACGCCCAGAACCAGAACCCCGGTCAACAGTCCGCAGAATACCCGTTTGCACATCATGGCGAAATCCTCTCTCAGTCCGTGTGCCTACACGCTTTTGGCAATGTTCGCGAAGCTTGCGGCCACTTCCACTTTTTTGATTTTACCGGTCGGAGTTTTCGGCAGTTCGTCGACGAAGCGCACGAAGGCGGGGCACTTGTAGCTGGCCAGGTAGCGCCGGCAATGCTGGATGACGTCGCTTTCCGCCAGGTTGATGTTTTCGGTGCGTTTGACGACGGCGAGCACTTCCTGGCCCCAGCGCGCTTCTTCCACGCCGACCACGCAGCACTCTTCGACGCCCGGCAGGCGCGAAATGACATCTTCGATCTGCTGGGGGTAGATGTTCTGGCCGCCCCGGATGATCATGTCTTTCACGCGGCCCACGATATAAAGGTAACCGTCCTGGTCGAACTGTCCGAGGTCGCCGGTGTAGAGCCATCCGTCGCGCAGCACTTCGGCGGTGGCGGCGGGGTTCTTGTAGTAGCCCTGCATTACCGTGGGACCGGCAATGAGGATCTCGCCGACGTCGCCGAAGGGCACGTCTTTGCCGTCTTCGCCGACGATGCGGATGATGGTGTACGGGAGGGGGCTTCCCACGGAATTCCATTTGATGGGATCGCGGGCATCGGCGGCGGCGCTGGCGCAGGTGGCCTCGGTCAACCCGTATCCGCCGATGATGGGCCGTTTCAAGGTGCGAAACGCCTCGTTATAGGTTTCTTCGGGCATGGGAGCGGCGCCCGTCGCGAACGACCGGATGGAGGAAAGGTCGTATTCCTGGTCCTGGGCCTTGGCGAGACGGCACATCACGTTGTAGATCGTGGGGACGGCGCTCATGATGGTCGGCCGGTGCTTCTGGATCATGGGGAGGATCGCGAAGGGATTGAACTTCTTCATCAGCACGACCGACGCCCCGCCCATCAGCGGGGTCAGGATGGTCACCACCTGCGCGTTGACATGGAACAGCGGCAAAACGCAGAAAAACCGGTCCTGCTCGACCACAGTCTGCGATTTGACCAGCATGAGGGCATTGGCGAGGTAGTTTCGGTGGGTCAGCATCACGCCTTTGGGCAGGCCGGTGGTGCCGGACGTGTAGATGAGCGCCGCCGTGTCGTCCGGTTTGGCCGCGATGGGCGGCACCTCGGCGATCGGGGCCATCAGGGTGGAGAACGACTCGGCGTCTTCGGTGGCCTCGCCCGCGACGAAATAGCGTTTCACGCTGGGCAGGACGGCCCGGAGCTGGGGGAGCAGGGGCGCCAGTTCCGGCACCGTTATCAGCGTTTCGGCCTCCGAGTTATTCGTGATATGCGCGATTTCGTCGGCTTTCAGCGTGGGGTTGACCGGCACAATCACCGCGCCGATGCGTCCCGCCCCGAGAAATACGTAGAGATACTCGAGGCAATTGCCCATCAGCAGCACGACCTTGTCGCCCTGCTGCACGCCGTGCGCGGCCAGATTCACTGCCACGCGCGTGCTGCGCTCGTGCATCGTCTCGAACGAGTATTCTGTATCTTCGCAAATGAGAAACGTGCGCGAGCCGTGTTGCCGCGCCCGTTCCTCCACTAATGCCGCAATGCTCACTGGCAGAAACCTCTCTTCTTACGCCCGGCGTTGCCGCTTCCGGGGCGGTGTCAGGGGACCGTCTTCCCAAAAAACGCCACAAGCATAAACGCAGAGGCGGGGCCGTGACAAGTTGTCAGGCCCCGCCTCGGTACAGGCGTGCGGCAACCGCCTCAGGAAGCGGCGGAGGTTAACTGGTCGATGCTGGAAATGAGCGGCAGGAAGAAGGCCAGCACGATCATCAGCACCGCGATCCCGAGAACGACCACCAGGATGACCGGCAGCAGGTCGGTCAGCGTGCTGATGTCAATCTGAACCTCTTCCTCGTAGGTGTCGGCGATATGGGCCGCGACGCGATCCAGCTGGCCCGCTTCCTCGCCGGTGACCAGCATATCCGTGACCACGGGCGGGATGACGTTTGGTTCGGCGCGCAGGGGCTCTTCAATGCCGCTGCCCTGCTCCACCGAGCTGCGCACCTTCTGCAGCACCTGGGCCACGGCCTGGTTGTGGATGGCGCTGCGGGCCAGGTCGAGCGTGACCATCATGGAGAGGCCGCTGCGCAACATCATGGCGAGCGAGCTGGTCATCTGGGCCACGGCGTATTTCTGGCTGATCCGGCCCAGGAGCGGCACCCGCAGCTTGATGCGGTCCGCCAGGAGGCGGTTCACGGGGTTGCGCTGCCACACCCAGTAGAGGATGATCAGCGCCACGATGGCCGCGAACAACACCAGAATCGGCCACGACGTCAGGAAGTGGATGACGCTGATGAGCCCCTTGGTGAACGGCGGCATGCTCACGTTCAGGGCGCCTTCAAAGATTTCCTCGAACGCGGGCACGACGAACTTGGCCATGACGAACAGCACCGCGCCGCACAACACCACCAGGATCGCCGGATACACCAGCGCGGTCTTGACGCGGCGCCGCAGCATCTCCCGGCGCTCGTAGTACTCGGTCTGGCGGCGCAGGGTGTCGACCAGCGTACCGCTCGCTTCACTGGCTTTGACCAGGGCGACGAACACCGTATCGAAATACTCGTGCGGGTGCCGTTCAAAGGCCTGCCACAGCGGATTGCCGTTCTCGACCTGTTCGGCGAGGTCTTGCACCATATTGCGGATGCCCCGGCCCTCGAGCCGGTTCGCCAGGGTCTTGAGCGATTTGAGCAGCGGCGTGCCGGCTTCCAGCAGCATCACCAGCTGGCGGAGGAACACCGTGATGTCCCGCCGCCGGACGGACGCCAGGCTCCAGAATCCGCTCCCGCGCGGCGCGGAGGTATCGCGGATCGCCGTCACTCTCCGGGCGGAGGCCTTCGATGCCGGCGCGCCTTCTTCCAACTCGAGGGCTTCTTCGGCCGCGTCACTCGGGACGGCTTTGGCCGGCTGTCGTGCCGAACCCCTCCGCACCCGCTTTACTTTCCGGCCCGGTTCTTGAGCATTGTCGGCTTTGGATGGCATTGTAGTAGTTCCTCCATTCCATCGCGTGCGCTTACGATTCCGCCACTGCCTGTTGTGTATCGGAACCTGGCTCCGGCGCCTCTTCGTCAGCGAGCGCGGCCGGCATTTCCTTCCAATACGTGATTTTCGCGACTCCCGTATCTGACAACACGACGACCGCTTCGACGCGGCACGCCGCCAGCGACTCCCCTTCTTTTCGTGCCTTCGCCTCGCATGCAATACGGAAGCTGCGCGACTGAAACGCGAGTTCGGAGGGCGCGCTTCCGTCCGCCGGGAGGTCCAGGTTGAAGGTCGTCGGATCGGCCTGGGCCGCCTGCACCAGCCCCGCGAAATCGGTGATGGGGGCCTGGGCCCGAGACGCCACGATGCGTTCGGCGGCTTCCGGGTTGAACACGGCCGCAAGGACCTCCTTCGGCGCGGTGTTGACGTTCAGATAGGCCTTGGGCGCGAGGTTGTCGGCGACCGAGTCGGCCGTGAGCAGCGCGCCGCGCCGCGGTTCCAGCTGGGCGAGGGCCTCCGCGGTGAGGAAGCCGCGCTCGACCAGCCCGTCGACGCTGGCGAACCAGCGCTGTTCCGGGCCGGGGGCCTCGCCGGGCCGCGGGACCTGGCTGCGGATGCTCCGGGCCTTGTCGCCGTCGACGCCCAGCATGGCCTGAAGCACCCGGGGCGACGCGTGGTTGATGTTGAGTTTGGCCGATTCGTCCTCGATGGCGAGCCGGACCCAGCCGTCCCGGCGCGACCAGGGCTCGGGCGTCCCCTCGATGACCGCGCGGTACAGCGGCAGGAGCTGTTCGTCGTGCGCGCCCAGGGCCGGCGCTTCGCCGTTCGTGAGCGCCGTCTGGAGCTCGCCGACGGCGGCCCAGACCGCGCGTTCGGCCAACTGGCGCGCCTGGACCTCGGCGAGGTAATCCTGCGACCGCTGTTGTTCGAGGACCATGTAGCCCAGGTAGGCCGTGCCGAGGGCGGCGAATACCGCCAGCATCCCCAGCGCAATGATCAGGGCGGCGCCCCGTTGCTTGTGTTCTCGTCTGGCCATGTTCATAGACAACCCCTTAGTTTGCCCGAACGGCGAACACGGTTTCGCGGGCCACCTGCCGTTCCGGCCTGTCAGGATTTGCCACTACCAGGGACACCCGGACCGCCGCCGGGGGCGCCGCGGTCTCCCAGGCATCCAGCCATTGGCCGTCCGGCCCCAGGAACTGCACGTTAAACTGCGCTACACCTTCGGCAACCGTCGCAGGAGGCGCCGTTTCCTGGGTTTCGCCGTACAGTCCCGTCTGGGTGCGTGTCAGCACGCGGGCGCCGCCCGCGGCCTGAACGGCGTATTTCGCCGCGGCCAGCATCTCGGCGCCCGCCGGGGTCTCGCCCCGGATGGGGATGATCAGCGTGTCGGACGCCGCGTTCGCGCCGGGAAACGCCGCATCGGGCACGGCGGCATCCGCGCCCTGCAACGGAGCGCCGGTCAGCGCGGGCGATACCAGGTCGGTCAGATCCTGCCGGATCTGGTCCAAGGCATACTCGGCTTTGGCATCCAGTTCGGTGCGGTTCCGGGTAAGGGTCCAGGCGTTGTTAATGCGCCCGAACATCACGACGCCCATGGTCGTCAGGATACCGAGGATCGCGATGACCAGGATCAGTTCGACGAGGGTGAACCCCTGCGTGGTGCGCGCGTGCATCATGAGGCCTCCTTCGTCATCGCTACCGGAATGCTGCCGGTCAGGACGACCTGTTGGGGGCGGTTCGCTTCCGTCCAGCGCACGACGACCAGCACCTCGTAGAATCCGCGGCCCTCGGCAGGGCGTTTAACGAAAGCCTCCCAGCTGAACCGCTCGTAAAAGACCTTTTCCGAACTCTGCGCGAGCGGGCTGGCCGGCAGCACCGCGGGCAGAGCGAACGCGCCCGCTTGCGGCGGTTCGTTGAGGAGTTTGAGCGGCGCCCCGGTCTCGGCCGTAACGGCGTCGGCCGCGGGCCACGCGTAGGCGGCCGGCCGCGCGAGGATGTCCGCCATCCGGTCGCGGGCCAGGTCGGTCGCTACGCGCGTCGAACGCGCGCTCCTTTCCAGTTTGAGACTGCTGCTGAAGAGGGAGAGGATGATCCAGGTGGCGACGCTGAGGACGGCAAGGGCCACGAGTACTTCGACGAGCGTGAAGCCTTCCCGCCTTCTGCGGCGCCGCAAGCCCGGGCGGTCGCGATGTGTCGGTAGCACGGATTGGTCCCCTTTTTCGCTTGGTGTACGCTCCGTGCCGCTCCCGGCCGCGCTGTCCGAATCCGGCACGCGGGCCGTTGCATGGTGCGGCACAGCGATCTCCCCATCTATCGAGTGTTACTTTACTTCACACCGCGTCAATAAGTCAATCGCGAATCATAATAATGAGAATAGGGTAAGGGGTATGAAGCGTGGAATCTGTTTCCGGGCGCACGGGTCGTGCCCGCGGCCCCGATCGCGGCCGGCTTGCCGCGCGGACGGGCGGCCGCCGATTTTGCGCCTTGCCCTGCCGTTTGTTAAAGTACAGTGATCCTGCTGCAACGGGAATCGCGTGTCCCGGCCAGCCGGGGACGGCGCTCGAACATTGACAGACGGAAAGGAAACGGCCCATGCGAGTGATTTTGTGTTGCACGTTGGCGATGGCCCTGACGGCGGGTCTGGCCGGGGCCCAGGGCCTCGACGGCCGGCAGATTCATGTGACTGCGGGCAGTCAAACGAGCCAGTGGGCGCCCGTGGCGTTGCCCTATGACGGCGCGAAACCGGCCGACGGCCAGTGCGTTGTCGTGGTGGACCCGGCATCCGGCAAGGAGTATCCCGCCACCGTGCGCGACGGCGAGTTGGTGTTTGTCGTCGAAAACGCCGCGCCCGGCGAGGAACGCGAGTTTGTCGTGAAAGTGAAGGCCGCCGATGCGGCGCCGCCGGTCGAGGTCGTCAAGCGGGACGGCGCCGACGCCCTGGACGTCGTCATCGCCGGAGAGCCCTTTACGACCTATACCTACAGCAACAACAACCGCAAACCCTACCTGTGGCCGGTGCTGTCCGAGGGCGGGGTGGGCGTGACGCGCGATTGGCCCATGGGCGAGAAGGTCGCCACGGAAGACCACGTGCACCAGAAGTCGTTCTGGACGGCTTATGGCGACATCAACGGTGTGGACTGCTGGGCCGAGACGAGTGAGCGGTCGGGCTACCAGCATTCGGATGCCGTGGCAGGCGGTTCGGGCGGCGCGTACGGCTGGATCACCGCCAAAAACACCTGGCAGGACAAGGACCACAATCCGGTGATTGCCGAAGCGCGCGAATATCGTTTCTACAATACCCCTGAAAGCATGAAAATGGTGGATGTGAAAGTGACCTTCACGGCCGCGTACGGCGAGGCCAAGTTCGGCGACACCAAGGAAGGCGGGATCGTCTCGCTGCGGATGCATGACGCGATCCTCGAGAAGAACGGCGCGGGCGTGATCACCAACGCCGACGGCCTCAAGGGCATGCAGGCGTGCTGGGGCAAGCCTTCCGTGTGGTGCGATTACTCGGGTGCGTTCGAAGGCGCGGGCGTGCGCGGCGTCGCCGTGTTCGACAACCCCGCCAACCTGCGGCACCCCTCGCGCTGGCACGTGCGCGATTACGGTCTCATGGGCGCCAACTGTTTTGGCCTGAGCCATTTCACCGACGGCGCGGAAAACGGCGACTTCACCCTGAAAAACGGCGAATCGCTTACGTTTGCCTACCGGGTGTACATCCACTCCGGCGACGCCGAACAGGCCCGGGTCGCGGACCGGTACGCCGATTACGTCGCGCCGCCGAAAGCCGAGTGGGCGGCCGCGAAATAGCCTTGTGACCGCCGGGGGCCTCATCGCGGATGAGGCCCCTTTTTTTTGGGGCTGAAGGACCGGGTCAATCACGCAACAGGAACCGGCCCTGTACTGTATTCCACGCGTCGTTGGAGGCGGTGCCGGTAAACACCAGGGTGAACCCCGCGCCGTCCGGTTCGAGCCATTTCGGGGCCAGGTTCCAGAAAAACGCGCTTTCTTCCAGCGCGCCGCGCCCCCATCCGTACTCGAAATGTACCGTGCGCCAAGGTCCCCAGGGGGTTTCCGCCTCGTACACGGCCAGATTGCTGCGCCACCGTTCCGTGTGCTCGGTCCACAGCAGGTACCGTTGGAGCCCCGGCACGTAAACGGCACTGGTGGTCATCACGCCGTTGGCCCGATCTTCCCAGACCGGCTTCCTGTCCTTCGGGTCGCGGGTCCATTGTGGCTTGCCTTGCGCGTCCACGCCCGCGAAAAACTCGTATGCGGTTTTGTCTTCCAGCGCGATGGCAGGAGCGCGAAAGAGGGTCAGTCTGCCGGGAATGTGGACATTCCAGACATCGTGCATAATGTCGGGGGCATAGGTGTACACGTACGCATCGCGGGCCAGGCGGTTGTTCTGGCCGCATTGGAGGAAGGCTGGCGCAAAGAAACCCCGGTCCCCAGGGGGGGCGAAATCGGCCGGTTCAAACCGCACCCCGGTACGGGTCCAGGTGGCCGCCCGGTCGGTGGATTTCCACAGTTCCTGAAACCGGTAGGCGGTCTCTCCGGAGGCGTCCCCGGTTCGCCAGGCATACAGCAGCGTGTCCACGGCAATGATGCCGTAACACTTCCCGGCAAACGGGGCGGGCCGCGGCGCCCCGAGCCCCCCGGCGACATTGACGCCCGTGTACTCATCTCCGTCCCCGGAGATTCGGGCAAAGCCGTTGCTGACGCGGCCTTCGCTGTTGGAGCCGCCGAAACCGCCCCCGTCTCCCCACGCGGTGTACTGGTGCCCGTCATCCGCCCAGGTCATCGGCCAGTTATCGCTTCCGGACGCCAGGCGGCGGTGGCTCGCGAAATCGAATTCGATACCGATGATCGCCTCACTTCTCGCATAGGGAGGCTCGCCGGGCGCACCAAGCAGAAAGATCAACACAGACAGCATCGGGTTCCCCTTTCGTGCCGGCTTCGCGTATGGGTTCCAGGACCGGTTCAGACCAGCGGCCAATCGTATCGCGCAGGCGGCCCTTCGAGCAAGGTCTGGCCCCCCACTCCGCCGGGGCGTTGGTCTGAAAGACTCGAGGTAATCCCATTATTAGCATTGACTTATTTGAGATTCGCCGATTCCCGGGAGGGATTACCGCCGGAAGGAATGAAGCAATCGCGGGAATGGTTTGCTTACGTACAAGATTCCAACGTGGAATTACCTCAAACCGGAGAGTTTACTCTATGAAAAACGTGAGATTCCTGAAACCGTTTGCCGTCGTTTTCATCGTGGGAGTCGCCGCGGTTGCCTTCGGGCTGGCCGGCCAGCAGGCGCTCAGCGCGGGTGTGGACGACGCAGGCAAGAAGTCGTGCGGGGCGTCGTCAGAGGCAGGCTGTAGCAAAGGCGAGGCCGCCGCGAGCGCCCACGGTGAACACGGACGGGCGTGTGGAAGAGAAAAGTCTGCAGCCGCGGCCAAGACCGCCGATCTGAGCACCAAAGAGGGCCGCAGCCAGGTGGTGTGGGCCGAATATGCGGCCACCCAAGACGCCGGGCCTGTGACGGACAAGGCCGAAGGCGGCACGTGCGGTGCAGCGAAGAGCGCCGCGTGCGCGTCTGTTGCCAAGGCTGAAGGCGGCGCATGTGGTGAGGCTGCCAAAGCTGAAGGGGCCGCCTGCGGCGCCGTAGCCCAGGCCGAGGGCAAGGCGTGTGGCGTGACGGCCAAAGCGGAGGGCGCTGCGTGTGGTATTCAGGCCGCGGCCGACAAAGGCGCGTGTCCGCTGGCCGCTGCGAAGGCCGTGACGCCTGCGTCCGACGAGAAACAGGGGTGCAGCAAAGGCGAGTCCAGCTGCTGTGCGGGCTCGGGATGCGCCTCGGCGTGCGGTTCGGGTTGCGGCACGAAGGCCTCTGATGAAGGCGTCAAGAACGCCAGCCTGAATCAGCAGGCCAAGGCCGACGCGGCCACGCTGACGGAATAGCACCGGGAAACGTCAGCAAGAACGAGGTTACACTGCGAGCGCGGCGCCGGAGTCCATCTCCGGCGCCGCGCATTTTACGTTGACGGGTATGGATACGCGCGGATATGCTGGCGCGCGGTGGATTACAGGGGGACGGGGGTTCGTTGACTCGCGGAACGCGCGCGGGACTCCGGGCAACGAGGTATGCGGTTCGAGAGGCGCCAACGGGGGCCTGTCCAGGGCGAATCATTCAGGGGAGGACCACTGCGATGAATGATGCCATGAATGGCCAGCCGCCCGTCGTGGAACAGCCGGCGGCCAATACCGAACTCAAGAATCTCGTGGATACGTTCAACAACGGAGTGAGCTGGTTTTTCTTTGTGGCGGGATTGTCCGTGGTGAACTCCCTGCTGGTCCTGTTCGGCGCGGACTGGTCGTTCATTTTCGGCCTGGGGATCACCCAGATTTTCGACGGCATCGCCGTCGCGATTGCCGGGGAAATGGGCGCAGGGGCCGGCATCTGGATTGTGCGCGGCATCGTATTCGTGTTCAACCTTGCCATCGCGGGGTTCTTCGTGCTGTTCGGCTGGCTTTCGAAGAAGGGGTATGGCGCTGCCTTTCTCATCGGCATTGTGCTCTATGTTCTGGACGGGCTGTTGTTCCTGGTCTTCAGGGACTGGATGGGCCTGGCGTTCCACGCGCTGGCGATCTTCCTCATGGTCCGCGGCTACCTCGCGCTGCGCAAGCTCCGCGCCCTGCAGTTACAAGGCGCGCAATAGCCCCGGTCGTTCCTGGTCGCCCCTTGCGGGGCTGCGGGCGTGTCGCGTCACTGACGTGGGACATCTGACCGCGGCGGGGATCGCCGCCCTGGGATCGCCGAGCGCCAGCTCGCCAACGGATGTCTTCCTGTCGGTGGGTCGCGCCTTTCCCCCGTCTTTCGACCCAGTATTGAACGAGGAACAAGGGATCTGCCTTGAAGAGAAAGTATCATTTTAGTATCATCTTCGCATGAAGACGGAACTGGTAACAACGCTGAAGAGGCAGGCGGCGCGCCTTCTCTCTGATCTCCGTAAATCTGGAGAGCCCGTTCTGATTACAGAGCACGGCAAGCCTGCCGCCTACCTGGTTGATGTGGACTCCTACGAGTTCATGCAACAGAGGATGGCGGTCCTGGAAGGTATTGCGCGAGGGGAACGCGCCATACTTGAGACCCGCGTTTTTTCGCAGGCCGAAGCTAGAGAAAAGATGAGGAAATGGCTCGCCTGTTCTGGACCGAGCCCGCGCTGACCGATCTGGATGCGATCGCCGGGTACATCGCGCTGGACAATCCGCTGGCGGCGTCTCGTTTCGTTGAGAAGGTGTTCGCGCGGGTTGAGCGGCTTAAGCGCCATCCCAAATCAGGGAAGCGGCCATCCGAACTGCCACGTACACACTGCCGGGAGGTGCTAGTTCCGCCGTGCCGGATATTCTACCGGGTCGAGAACAACGACGTGTACATCCTATACCTCATGCGTTGTGAGAGACTTCTGCAGGCGCATCTGCTTCAGGAACGTGAGCGGAACGAATGAGAAAACGTGCGTGGAGAACTGTTCGTTGCCGCATCGTATGAGAAGCGGGGCGCGCCCAACAGCCGCGCAACAAGCCGCCAGGAAGCAACGCAGGATCGGCTATTCCTTCTTTCCGTAGATGTGCGGGTTCTGGCGCTGGCATTCTTCGATGACGGCGATCTGCTGGCGCACCTGCATCGGGGTGATTTCGAGCGGGACGCCCCGGGCGAGGGTTTTGTAGAGCATCGAATAGAACCCGTCTGAGATGACGTTGAACAGATCTTGCTGTAATTTGGGCGCCGTCCAGGTTCTCTTGTGCCAGGTCAGCGCGTCGGAGCAATAGGCGGGGTGGCCGGCGCTGTTGGCGAGGGGACGTTTCTGGAGGCGGAGCTTCGGCGCCTCTTCGGGCAGGTAGTACCGCCATTCGAGCCGGCTCATGGAGCCGCAGAGGCCGCCGCGGGTGCCGTAGACGTTGTAGGTGTAGGGTGGATAGGTGCAGCACGACGAGATTTCGAGGTTGATGATGGGGCGCCCCTCCCCTTCGAGCACCAGCAGCACGTGATCTTCGGCGTCGCCGTAGTTCACGGTACGGCGCATGAGGCAGAAGACCCGGGGCATGGTGTCCGTACCGAAGAGCTGCAGGGCCTGGTCCAGGGGATGCGGTCCGGTGTTGAGCAGGTTGCCGCCGTCGAACGCGGTGAGGGTCTGCCAGTCGTAACGGCGGTTGAACCCGTTGAACTGGATGTTGACCTGCACAAGGTCGCCCAGAACGCCCGAGTCAATGACTTTGCGCACCTGCTGGAAATAGGGGGCGTAGCGCGACTGCTGAAAAACCGCGAAGACGGTTCCGCTCTTTTTCTGCGCGGCGATCAGCCGGTCCACGTCTTTCACCTTCGCGGCCAGGGGCTTTTCACAGAGCACGTTGAACCCCGCATTCAAGAATTCGAGCGTGTACGGCACGTGAAGGTGGCTCGGGGTGGCATTGACGACCAGGTCGATGTCGTTGCGTCTCAGGAGCGGCTTGTGGCTGGCGTAGGCGTCGCACCCGAACTCCCGGACGGCGCGGTCGCGGCGGTCCTTGAGGGGGTCGGCCACGGCGGCGATGGTGAATTTGCCCGGGACATGTTGGAGGTATTCGGCATGGATGCCGCGGCCGCTGCGTCCCTGGCCGACAATGGCAACCCGGATGGTCTTCATGACAGATTCCTTCCCGCGGATGGCGCGATTGATGATGGGGCTAAGTAATAGCGGTTTTGGGGCGGGAGGTTCAAGTTGACGGGCATTGGTCCGGGTTGGCGGCGGGGCGTGCGCGGCGGCGATTGGCGGTGTCTACTCCACTTCCCACTTCTTGAGGGTGTCCGCGTGAAAACTGCAGGTAAGCGTGCTGCCGTCGGGCAGCCGCCATGTGTAGCGTTTCACTTCCCGTTCGCCCGAACCGATGGTGGAGTGGCTCACGGGTTCCCCCAGCACGGCGCCGACTTCCCGGGGCGTCATGCCCTCGACCAGCCGGGCGGTGAGGTCGGTCGCCCTGGGTTTTCGCGCTGCGCCCGCGCGGCCTGACGCGGCGTGCGCATCGCCGCCGCGGGATTGCCGTTCCGGGAACTGAGGGGTGGTTGCGAACGCGCTGGTATGGCGCCCGCCCGGCAGCCCGCCGCGGGCTGAGGTCTCGGAGGCGCCGGCCGAAACCCGGTTGCCATCGAGCGCGATGCGCGGCACCTCCGCAACGAGGGCCGGAATCTGGCCGTCGGGCGGCTCGCCGAGCCCCGGCCCCTTCTTCGGCTTCTCGCCGGGCGGTTCCCCGCCCTGGATAAACGTTTCGCCAATCACGCACTCGAACCCCAGGTCGACGATGCGGACCAGCGCATTTTGGCGGTAGGCCGGGGTGCGGTCGTCGTACGTGCCGGTTTCCTCCAGAAAACGCTCGATCTGGATGACGGTGCCGACCTCTTCCGGCGTGCTCGGGGTGATGTCGTCAGGCAATTCAAAGGTCAGCGGCAGCACGAGGCCTTCGGTGACGTCGGCCACAACCGCCCTCCCGCGAATGTGTACGCCCTCCTCGAGCGGGGGATCGAGCCACGGGAATTCGGCCAGGTACCAGTCGGCCTCGCCGTCAAACGCGGTCACGTCCCCGACCAGCCGCCATTCTCCGCGGAGATACTTCCAGACGCCAAACGCAATGACCCCCCAGATGACGAACAGGATGACCCCTTTGAGCATCAGCGCGACCGCTTTTCCCGGACGAAATCCTGCCATGACGTGTCACCTTGCAGCGCGGTTTCGTGTCACAGGATCCAACCCGGGCCGGGCGCCCGGAATTCCACCGCTGGCCACGTGCGGGAACGCACCTCGCTCCGCCGAACGGTTCGCACCTTCTCCGCCGAAGCCGTGACCGGCTGCCACCCCGGCTCACCGGCGGTTCGGAACACCCCTCCGGGATCCGTACCGCCGCCCGTGCCGCCAGCAATGCGCCTTTCCCTCATCTTCTGGCGCGCGCGTGGTGCATGCCCCAGCCCGTAACACCCGGCCTGACGCCGTGTGTATGGGTCTACTATAGCTTAAGGTTCTCTAGTTGTCCATAAAAACTATCCGGCCCCGCCCGCGGCAGTGGCTACCCGGGGGCCACCTGCTTCCGGCGCGGATTTTGCTATAGAATGGGGACATGGCACGGTTCCTGTTGATAGGTCTGGACGGCGCCGAACCGTCACTGGTGGAACGCTGGATGGACGCGGGGCGTTTGCCGAACTTGGCGCGGCTGCGCGCGGCGGGGGCGTATCTGCCCTGTGCCAGTACGACGCCGCCCGCGACATTTCCCGCCTGGACGACCTGCGCGACGGGGGTGAATCCCGGGAAACACGGCATTTTCGATTTTACGGCCATGCGCGAAGGGGCGTACGCCCTCGAATTCGTCAACAGCACCGCGCGGGGCGCGCCGGCGCTGTGGAACCTGCTTTCGGCGGCGGGCAAACGGGTGGGCGTGCTGGGCGTTCCCGCGACGTATCCGCCCGAGTTCGTGAACGGATTCATGGTATCCGGCTTTGACTCGCCTGTATGCACCCGGATCGACCGGTCGTTTGTGGCGCCCCCGGAGTGGTACGACGAGGTGCGGGACTGGCGTTTCGCCGATTTTCAGGAAACCGCTCCGGGACCCGGCTGGCATGCGAACGCCCTCGCCCGCCTGCTTGCGGGAATCGCAGTCAAGGAATCGACGGCCCTGCGGCTGTATTCACGGGAGCCCTGGGACTTTTTCATGGTGGTCTTTGGCGAATCGGACACGGTGTCCCACCATTTCTGGCTGTTTCATGACCCTGAATCACCGAGGCGCCGGGCGGGGTTTGAGGACGCCATCGCGCAGGTATACGAACGTCTTGATGCGGCGGTGGGACGGCTGGCGGACGCCGCGGGCGGCGATGTGACCGTCGGGGTGGTGTCCGACCACGGTTTTGGCGGGGCGGGCACGGGGGTGGTGCACCTGAACAACTGGCTGGCGGCACGGGGCTACCTCGCGTTTTCCGGCGGGGGGCGCTCGTTTCTCAAGCGGGCCGGATTGACCCTGGCGCCCGCATCCTGGCGCGGGACGCTGTTCCGGCGCTTGCGGGGGCTCGCTTCGCGGGCAGAGAGCGCATCGCGGTTCGGCGGGATCGACTGGGCGCGCACGACGGCCTGGTCGGAGGAACTGAACTATTTCCCGTCAATCCGGGTCAACCTGCGCGGCAGGGAACCGCTCGGCAGGGTGGAAGCGACGGCGTACCGCGCGTTCTGCGAACGCCTGTGCGCGGAGCTGCGCGCCTGGGAACCCATCGCGCAGGCGTGGCATCGCGACGAGCTGTTTGACGGGCCGTACGTCGCGCGTGCGCCCGACATCGTCCTCGAATTCGCCCTCGAGAACGGGTATTCGCATTCGTGTCTCCGGGCGCGGGGCGGCCCGCCGTTCCGGCGGATTGGCTCCGAGGAATACCTGGGCGGCAAGGAGCGCGGCATGAACGGCAACCACCGTCCGACGGGCGTGCTGTTTCTGTCGAAACCCACGCCGGCCGGCTTCGCCCGGCTCGAAGACATCGCCCCCACCGTGCTTGCGGAACTGGGAGTGCCGGCCCCGCCGATGGACGGCGCGAGCCTGCTGGAACCCGGCACAGCCGCGAGCGCGGAGACGCCCGGCGCCGCGCCGGGGGGCAGGACCTATTCGCCGGACGAAAGTGCCGCCATCGAGCGGCGGCTCCGCGATCTGGGGTACTTCGAATGACGCGCCGCGTCGCCATGGTCGCGGCATGCCCCTATCCCGTGCCGCAGGGGTCGCAGGCGCTGATTCGCGATACGGCGCAGGCGCTTCACGAGGCCGGACACGAAGTGCGCCTGGTGGTGTACGGCCATGGCGCCGGGGAATCCGCGGACGGATTCGCGGTACACCGCTCGTGGCGGCTGCCGGGGTACCGCGCGACGTCGTCAGGGCCCTCCCTCATGAAACCCGTGGCCGACGCCTTACTGGTGCGCACGCTGCAGCGCACCGTGCGCGAGGCGCGTTCCGAGGTCATTCACGCGCACAACTACGAGGGCCTGCTGGTCGCGTTGGCGTCGCGGGCGCGTCCGATGGTGTACCACGCGCACAACGCCATGGCCGATGAACTCCCCTGGTACTTCTCGGGGCAGTCGTGGGCGCGGCGGCTGGGCGCGTGGCTCGACCGGACCTTCCCCCGGCGGGCCGACCACGTGATCGTGCCGCACCGGGCGTTGGCCGACTACCTGATTTCGAACGGTTGCGATCCGGGGCAGGTGTCCGTCATCCCGCCGTCGGCGGACCCGGGCGGTTTTGCGCAACCGGCCTACGACGATGCGCCCGCGGAGGTGTTGTACACGGGGAACCTCGACGCCTACCAGAACCTCGGGCTCCTGGAAGAGGCGATGCGCGGCGTGCGCGATGCGGACCCGGCCGCGCGTCTGGTCGTGGCCACCGCGGCCGCAAACCCGGGCCCGCGCGTGTACGCCGCCGAGATGATTTCTTCGGCCGGCATGACGGCGCCGCGGGAGGCGCTGGCGCGCGACGTCATCGTGGTGTGTCCCCGCGTTTCGTGGTCGGGGTATCCCATCAAGATCCTGAACGCCATGGCGGCGGGAAGGCCGGTGATCGCGTGCCGGTCTGCCGCGGGCCCGATCACCGACGGCATCGATGGCGTGATCGTGCCCGACAACGATTCCCGCGCCCTGGCGGAGGCCATTCTCCGGTTGCGGCGCGACCGCAGCCTGCGAGAATACCTCGGCACCGCCGCGCGCGAAACGATCCGGACCCAGCACCGCCGCGCGCTGCTTGTCCGGCGCATCGAGACCGTGTACGACGCGGTCTGCGGCACGGCCGAGTCGTTGCCGGAATAGAGAGAGCGCGCCCGGGGCGCAGGCATCTCGCCTGCATTCTTCATTCTTGTGTGGGACCGGCGCCCTCGCCCGTCGAAATCCGGATGACCGCCGGGGGCGGCGCTCCCGGACCGGGCGGCTGACTGGACGGAACGGGCGGAATCTGGGATGATGGGCGTTCTTCAGGACCGGCGCCCGCCGGTGGGAGGAACCGCTGCGGTCGATCGCATCCCGCAGTCAATCGATGGGAGAACATGACGTGAGAGCAGCTGTTTTTGTCTGGATGCTTGCGGGGATTCTGACGGTGGTGGGATGCGGCGGCGAACCGCAAGCGCCGCCGGAACCGCTCGCGCCCGGCGCCCCCGCGGAACCCTCCGTTTCGCAGGCGCCGTCACCCCCCCTGCCCGAACCCGTCCCGGAGACCCGCGCCGTTCCGGCATGGCCGCCTGTGGATGCGACCCGTTTCATCACCGCGTCGGGACGCCGGTTCATCGACACGGAAGGGCGGGAGATTCTGCTGCACGGGGTGAACGTCGTGGACAAATCGCCCGAGCGCAATTACCTCTCGTGGCACAGCGAGGCCGATTTCGCCCGGTTGCGGGACTGGGGCATGAACGTGATCCGTCTGGGGATTATCTGGGACGGTCTGGAACCCGAACCGGGCGTGTACGACGACGCGTACCTGGCGGCGATGGATCAGCGCGTGGCGTGGGCTGCGAACCATGGCCTGTACGTCTTTCTCGACATGCACCAGGATCTCTACAGCGTGCTGTATTCCGACGGCGCGCCCGAATGGGCCACGCTGACGGACGACCAGCCGCACATCGACCGGGGCGACGTCTGGAGCGACGCCTACCTTACCAGCCCGGCCATTCAGCGCGCGTTTGAGAACTTCTGGGCGAACGCGCCTGCTTCGGACGGCCTCGGCATTCAGGACCACTACGCGGCCGCGTGGCGCCATGTGGCCGAACGGTACGCGGACCATCCCGCCGTCATTGGATACGACCTGATGAACGAACCGTTTCCGGGGACGGCGATCCTGCGCGGCCAGTCGCTCATGATCGGCAAGGCCGCCGAACTGCTCCGGGCCAGGCTGGGCGACACTGCGCCGACGGCCGGGGAGATCATCGCCATGTGGCTGAATGCCGACGAGCGCGGCCAGCTCATGCAGTATATGGACGACCTGGACTTCTACCGGCAGATCGTGGACGCATCCGCCGCTGCCTACGAGGAATTCGAGAAGACGCATCTGATGGGCATGTACCAGCGGGTCACCGACGCGATCCGCGAAGTCGACACCAACCACATCATTTTCATGGAGGCCAACTACGCTTCGAACATGGGCCTGTACTCGCACATTCAGCCGCTCATGGGACCCGACGGCCGCCGCGACGCCCAGCAGGCCTACGCGCCGCACGGGTACGACATTGTTGTCGACACGCCGCAGCTCGCCCGGGCGAGCAATGCGCGGGTGGAATTCATCTTCACCCGTCATCGCGAGACGGCCGAACGCCTCGATATGCCGATGCTGGTGGGCGAGTGGGGGGCCTTCGGCGGGCACGGTGCGGACGTCGTGCCCGCGGCCTGGGGCGTGGTGGACGTGTTCGAGACGCTCGGATGCAGCGACACCTACTGGGAATACGGGAAATATCTGCCCGGCGCGGCCTACCTGCCCGCGCTGCAGCGGGCGGTTCCGGTGCGCCTGGCCGGAACGCTGGTGGCCTACGACAACGATCTCATCGCGGGGTCGTTCACCTGCACCTGGCTCGAAGATCCGAACATCACCGCGCCGACGATCCTCTACATCCCGGCGAGTCTCGATGCGGCGAACAAGACCGTCACGCTGACGCCGGACGGCTCGCCCTACACCACCGAGGCGGCCGCGGAACAGTCCCCGAACCAGTACTACGTCATCCCTCCGGCCGGACAGGCCGCCGAACGCACGCTGACCATCCGGTGACGGGAGCCCTCGGCACGCCGGCCGTCTAGGGCGCGGGCTGTGGCGCGGGGGCTTCCGGTTTTTGCTCCTCCTGCGGCGCGGGCTGCTGCTTTTCCCCGCCGCCGCCGAGGATGTCGCGCAGAATGCCCGCGGACCCCTGGATCACGTCGACGACGGTCTGCTGTCCGGTCTTGGCGGCGTCTCTCGCAGCGCCCGTAACAGGGCCGGTCAGGCCCTCGCCGGTCGTCAACCCCTGCACAGACACCTTGGGATCGTCGGGGGGCCCGGAAATGGCGAGGCGGTAGCTGGACTGTTTGCGGATCTCGTCGGCGACGCCGTCGAGCTTGACGATGTCGAGGACCTGCGTGGCCATCTGGAGGAGGTGAATGTCCACGGTCATATCGGTGGCGTTGCGCGGAAAGTCCATGGTTCCTTTGGCGGCCATGGCGAGGGTGGGGCTTTTGAGGTCGAACTGTTCGATGGTCATGAACCCCGAGTCGAGCACGGCCTTCGCTTCGCAGGTGTCGAAGGTGATGCCCTCGTCTTTGGTGGGCGGCATGCGCAGGCGGATGATCTCGGTGGTCCGCATGATCGTCAGGATCTTCGTGGCGATGCCCAGCCGGCCCAGGGTGCCGTTTCGCGAAACAAACTGCACGGTTCCTGTCGCGCCGTGGGTAGGGTTGAGGCCGCCCCCGAACGGCGCGGTCAGCTTGACCGTTCCGGAAGTCGCCCCCTTGAGTCCCCGGGGCGCGGGAAACGCGAGGCCGTCCACCGCGGCGAGGTCGACGTTGTTCAGGGCGAGGTCCAGCGCAATCGTGGAGGGACCGGGCCCGGCCGCCATGCGCACCTGCGCCGTGCCCGTGACAGCGCCGCCGCCGGGGGCCAGGGCAAGATCCCGGATATCGTAGACGCCGTCGCGTCCGGTCACCCGGGCGCGCACGTCGCCGACTTCCGCGGTGCGGTACAGGACTTTGGCCACCTGCACGTCGAGGTTCACGGGGGGCGGCGACTTCTTCGTGGCCGGTTTCGGCGCGTCCGCCGCCGTGTCGTCTCCCTTGAACCCCCGCAGCGCGGCGGTCACCGAATCCACGTCGAGCTGGTTGCCGCGCACGGTGCCCTGCCAGACGCCTTCCGGCGTAGCGTGCAGGGCGAGGGTGAAATCGGAGTTGAGTCCGCGCACGACGAGGTTGTCGACGCGGGGTGTGTTACCGGCATAGGCGACGCGGCCGCTGAGCGAATCAAAGCGGAGCGTGTCCGAGAGGGCCAGTACGCAGTTTTCGAGCTGCATCTCAAGTTCCACCGGATTGGTCTTGAGAGACCCCCGGGCCTGGCCATCGGCCTGGACGGTGCCCGCAAATAAGGGCCGCAGCGACGCGACCTCGAGCTCGAAATCGCTGACGATGCGGTCCCCTTCAAACCGGGCGACAAGGTCTTCGCCGCCGTAATGGAGCGTAACGGTCCGGGGTTTCCACGCATCGTTCACACGCGCGATGAGCACATCGGCCGTGGCGGGGTCGCCGGGCTGCTTGTTCACGTACTGGCCGATGCGCAGCGCCGCCTGCGCGAGGTCCACATGGGCCTCGAACGAATCCTGGTTCATGGGGATTGCGGCCGTGACGGCCGCGGTCCCATCCAGGCGCACCGAGCCGGGGGCCAGCTCGCGGATTGCGGCCAGGGGCACGACGGCGCGCGTGTCGGCCGATGCGATGAAGATAGCGTCCTTGTCACGCGCCAGCACGACGGTGGCAGAGAGTTCGGGAGCCCCCTGGCGCGTGATCCGGACCGCACCCACGGGGGCATTCGCTGTGGGCAGGGTAACCTTGACATCGAACGCTGACGCGCCGTAGGCACTGGCGACGTTCATGACGGCATTGCGGCCGGTTTCATCTTCCGGGAAGGGCAGGTTGAGCCGGGCGAGATCGGCCTGGAGCACCCCAGTGACGCGCTGCTCCTCCGGCGTGATCCGCGCGTCCGCGGAGACCGGGCCGAGGAGTGACGAGGTGCACGATCCCGTGACCTTGACCGCGCCGGGTTCGGCGGCAAAGCGCCCCGAGATGCCGGTCAGGGTCTCCTCGAGTTTGCCGAG
Organism: Candidatus Hydrogenedentota bacterium; assembly: GCA_012719295.1. GTDB lineage: Bacteria > Hydrogenedentota > Hydrogenedentia > Hydrogenedentales > SLHB01 > UBA2224. The sequence continues at coordinate 22,249 of JAAYAQ010000006.1, forward strand.
CACGAGGGTGGCCTGCGCTTTCTCGAGAACGCCGTCGATTTTGAGGTCGTCGGGGAGCGGCTTCCCCTGTTCAAACGTGCCGGCGATCCGTTTGAAGGCCATGTGCCCGGACAGGCCCTTGACGCGCGTGTTGTCTTTCAGGAACGCGGCGACGACCCCCGGCGACAGCGTGAGATCGGCCTCGAGGTCGACGGATGCGCCCGCGCGTTTCAGATCGGGCCTGACCGAACCGCGCACGGCGAGCCCCGAACCGGTGATTTCGTCGATTTGGACCACGCCCTCGTCGAGGTGCACCCGGCCCTGAATGTCGCCGAACGGTCTGGAGCCGTCGGCAAGCGTGGGCTGCACGCCCGCGAACTGGACCTGGCCGTTCACCAGGCGCAGCGCGCCTTCGGCGTCGACGCCCACCAGCATGTTGGTGGCGGTGATGGCCGCGTCCTTCTGGGGGACAAGCTGTAACCGTTCGGAATTGACCATGGCGTACACGGCCGCGAGGGCGTCGCCCCGGACCTGCACGTCCTGGAGCTCACAGGCGATGGCGCCGTCGGCGGTGCGGGTGGCGTCGGCGAGCGCGGTCAGGCTGGGCGCGGTCAGGGTCAAATCGTTCAGCGTGATTTCGGAACCGCGGATCCAGAGCGTTCCGTTGAACGGGCCGGCCGCGGCCTGCAGCAGCTCCGGCGCGCCCTCGGCCGCGACGGCTTCGCCCGTGACCTGCATTCCGATGAGCTCGGCCGTGACCTCGTCGAACGTCGCGCGGACCTCGAACACGAGCGGCGGCATGGCTTCCCGGTCCAGGGCCCGCCGCGGATCGACGCCGCTGACCGCGATCCAGCCCGACGGGACCACCAGCGGCTCGGCGTCTTTCTGCACGGTGAAGAGCAGCTCGGCCTCGCCGCGCGACGGCTCGCCCAGGAACGGGAGCGCGCCGTCGAGCGTGAGCGGAATCGCACCCGTGAGCACGTCGCGCACATCGAGGTTGCCTTCAAACACGGGCTGGTCGAACCCGGATACCGAGATGCGCGCGGAACGGGCCCGAACCCGGTCGACCGCGATCTTCCATGTGGGCGGCGCCGGTCGGGCCTTCATTTTTTCCTGAATGTAGGCAATGCGATCCCGGAGCACCGCGATTTCGCGGGGGAGCGCCGCCACCAGCCCGCGGAAATCGACCTCGGTGACGTGGATCTGCCGGGACATCAGGCCGTTCCAGGTGGCGGCCGCCCGCGCTTCGGCGCACTGGGCTTGAAGTTCGCCCTCGCCGATGGAGATGTTGTAGGCCGCCACGGACGGCTGCGGAAAGAGCGCCAGCTCAAGGCGTTGGATTGACACGGGCATGCCGGTGCGGTCCTCGAGCATCCGCACCACCTGGTCGCGGTAGCGGTCGATGTGCACAAAATACTCGGCCACCTGGATGGCCACGATCAGCAGCACGGCCAGGACCGCCAGAGCGGCCAGCCACTTGTGACGGCGGAGCCAGGATTTCCGGAGGGGGTGAGCGATTTCGTTCATTGCGGATTCACCTGTTGGGTACGCGCCGGAAACGGTTGGGCCGCTTCCGAACGCGAGCCTCGTGGGTTTTCGTTGCGAAATGCGCCCGGCATTTCAAGAAAATCGGCCTGTCTGTAGTGTACCACCGATTCCATGGCCCAACAACGGCGCGGGGGCGGCGGTCTCCCACCGGACCGTGGCGGCATGCCGGTCATCCCGGTGAGTTCTGGCCGGGGCCGGGCAGGGCATCGCACTTAATGCGCCCCGCACAAAAGGTCTTCGCGAGACGGGTTGTTTGTGACCCCAGCCCCCGTCTCCCCTACGCAAGCAGGGGTCCAGAGGCCTGCTGGATTCCTGCTTTCGCAGGAAAGACGTTGGAAAACGCTGTTTCCTGCGGGCTTCTGCATTTTCTCTTGGCGGATCCGCTGACTTGGGGCAGATAGATTACACCTGGCCTTCCGGCGAGCTGACGGTTTTCGTCTGGTTTTAGTGCGATTGCCTTGCCGGGGCCGGTAGCACAGCGCCCCGTAAGACGGTATACTCTGGAGTCTTGCAGGCAACCGATACGAAAAGGAATCATTATGGCATCCAAAGGCGATGGCACGGTCCGTGTTCTTGGCGAAGGCCGGTTTCTCCGGCTGGTGGAGCGCGATACGTGGGAACACGTGGAACGCATCCGAGTGTCCGGCGTGGTGTGCATGGTCGCGGTCACGCCCGGCAGCGAGTTGCTCCTTGTCGAGCAATACCGCCCGGCGCTCCGGCGCGCCATTATGGAGATCCCGGCGGGGCTTGTGGGCGACCTTCCCGGCTCGGAACACGAGGCGTTTGAAACCGCCGCTACACGCGAACTCGAAGAGGAAACCGGCTACACGGCGAGTCACATGCGCTTCTTGAGCGAAGGGCCGACCTCGTCGGGCATCTGCTCGGAGACGATCCGGTTTTACCGTGCCGAGGGCGTGCGCAGGATTGGCGACGGCGGCGGAGATCATTCCGAGGACATCACGGTGCACGTGGTTCCGCTCGCGGGTATTCATCACTGGCTCGAAAACCAGACCGCACGGGGCGTGCTCATTGACCCGAAAGTGTACGCGGCATTGTATTTTGTGGGACAGGGCGCACCGGAGTAGGAGGAAGAAAGAGGGAGCCGGAGGAAACCTCTTCTGAAAGAGAGGTCTCCCCCGAACCCCTTTCCAAAAGACCTCCGGACTTGCTTCGCTCGAACGGATTGAATGGCGTGTTCTCTCAGATGGGAAGCCGTTTTTCTTTGCTTCTTTCTTTTTTCGCAAAAAGAAAGAAGGATAGGGTCTGTCCTTCGAATTGAGAAAGGGGAAACCATGACCGCACAACGTTTCTGGTGCGCATTCATCGTGGCTGTTGCCGCGGCATACGCGGGGGCGCAGGAGGCGACCTACACGGCCGCGCTGGTAACGCCCGCCTCCGAGGACTGGCTGCCGGTGCGCGACATGCTCGCGGAACACCTGGAGCACGCGGGATACCAGGTCGTGCCGTTCGGGTTCGGCGAACTCTGCGATCCGGCGAAACTCACCATCGAATCCTTCGATCTGCTCGTGCTGCCCGATGCGTCGGCCCTGCCCGCGCAGTCGACCACGGTGGTGGAGGCGTTCTTGAAGGCCGGAGGCGACATCTTCGCGTGCAACACGCCCATGTGGCGCGACCAGCTCATCGACGACGGCGGCACATGGGTCCCCCGCGCCGAATACCAGCGCAGCCATGCGCAGGACCTGCTCGAAAACGTCCTGTTTGATTTCGACACCTGCGATCTTGCCGCCTGGCGCCGCAACACGAATAAGCCGGACACCCCGGCGAGCCACGAACTTGTCGACACGTCCGGCGCGCCGTTCAAGCGCGCGCTGTGCGTGAAGCTCAGCGCCTTGAACACCTGGGACACCCTCGTAAGCCCTGATCTGACCGCGCCGTTCCCCGAAGGCCACGCGCTTACGGTATTCTGGGCAAAGGGAACGGCCCGCACGACCGCCCTCGCC
>JAAYAQ010000292.1 GCA_012719295.1 Candidatus Hydrogenedentota bacterium
CCGTACATCGCCTACAACTGCGTGCGGGTGGTGTGCGGAGGCGATGTGGCCGTGGTCACCAACGGGAGCCACACCGACCCAATCGCGGAGAAGATCATGTCGGGCATGAACCCCCGGGACGCACTGCTGCTGTCGCTGATGACGCTGGATTACGAAAAGGACGACTACAACACGCCGCGCATCGCGGGGGTGGTCGACAAGCGCAATGGCGGTTCGGGGTATCTCGGGATCGTGCGCGAAGACGGCTTGGACGTGCGCCGCATGCCCCTGGAGGCGGGGATGTTCTACTATGTGGCCACCTACGAGGAAGGCAAGCTGTCGGACACCCAGAGCGGCGCGTTTCCCGCGAAGACCGCCCCGGAGGCCTGCCAGTTTCTTCTGGGCGGCGGCGTTTTCGCGGAACGGACGCATCCCGTGACGGCGGTGGCGGCGATGAGCTCCAATTCCGATTTCGATCTGGCCGCGCTGGATGCGCCTCACACGTGATGGACAACGGGTTTAACGAAGAACTGGACCGGCTGATCCGGGCACGGTACACGCTGCTCTACGTGGTGACGTGGGAAGAGGACCGTGCTCTGCGCATCCTGATGCGTCTGGCCGAAACCCAGCGGAAACCGTTGTACGAATGGTCCATCACGAACGGGTTGCGGTGTATCCACGGCGCGGGCAGCCAGGGCAGCGGGTCGCGCACGCGCGACGCGATGCAGATGCTCAACGAGGTGCTCCAGAAGGATGGCCCGGCCATCTACGTCCTGAAAGATTTCCACACCTACCTGGAGGCGCCGGAGGTGATCCGCCAGGTTCGCGATCTGGGCAGCGCGCTGGGGCCGACCAAGAAGACCCTGGTGTTCCTGTCGCCCGTGCTCAAACTGCCGCGCGAACTGGAAAAGGACATGACGATCCTCGACCTTCCGTTGCCCACGTACGAGGAGCTGAGCCAGCTCCTGGACGAGTCCATCGGCCGGCCGAGCTCCGCACGCAAGTTCCAGGTCCGGCTGAGGCCGCAGGACCGCGATGCCCTGGTCAAGGCGGCCCAGGGCCTGACGATGAAGGAAGCGGAGAATGCGTTCGCGCAGGCGATCGTGCGCGACAGCGTGCTCGACGCGCAAGACATCCGGGCGGTGGTGTCGGAGAAACGGCAGGTGATCCGCAAGTCGGGCCTGCTGGAATATTACGATGTCGCGGCCGACCTGGCGGACGTCGGGGGCATGGATGTCCTGAAAGACTGGCTCCGGAAGCGGGTGCGCGCGTTCAGCGACGAGGCGCGCAAGTACGGCCTTCCCCAGCCGCGGGGGATTCTGCTGATGGGCGTCCAGGGCTGCGGGAAGAGCCTCGTGGCCAAGACCATCGCGCGACAGTGGCAGCTGCCGCTGCTTCGCATGGACATGAGCATGATTTTCCAGGGGTATATCGGCAGTTCGGAACAGAACATGCGCAGCGCGACGAAGACCGCCGAGAGCCTGGCCCCGGTGGTCCTGTGGATTGACGAAATCGAGAAGGCGTTCTCCGGCGTGGAGGGGTCCGGGAGTTCGGACGCGGGCACGACGGCCCG
>JAAYAQ010000293.1 GCA_012719295.1 Candidatus Hydrogenedentota bacterium
GCCGGGAAGTACACGCGAACCGTGGTACCCGTGTCGAGGACGCTCTCGACCGTGATGGCGCTCCGGTGGCCCCGCACGATGCCGAGCACCGCCGACAGCCCCAGACCCCGCCCTGTGAATTTGGTGGTGAAGAACGGGTCAAAGATGCGGCGCAGCGTTTCCGGGCTCATTCCGCAGCCGGTGTCCCTGACTTCGAGACAGACGTAGCGTCCCGGGTCGATTTCCTGTTCAAAATGGCTCTCCTGGATTGTGCGCGGGTCGAGGTCTTCCTGCCAGGTGGCGATGGTCACCACGCCGCGCGGGCCGGTGATGGATTCGGCGGCGTTGGTGGTCAGGTTCATGAAGACCTGCCGCAACTGGGTCGCGTCGCCTTCGATGGCGGGCAGGTCTTTACCCAGTTCGAACGCGAGGTGCACCTTTTTGTCCAGGGAGGCTTCCAGCAGACGAACCATCTCGAGCACGAGGTCGTTGAGGTCAATCTCCTCGATGACGAATCTCCCCTTGCCGGAATAAGCGAGCATCTGCCGGGCCAGGTCGGCGGCCCGTTTTGCCGAGAGGTTGATCTGGTGGAGGTAGGCGCGCGGCGGCGAGCCGACCGGCAGTTCTTCCAGCGCGAGGTCGGCATTGCCCAGGATGCCCACGAGGATGTTGTTGAAATCGTGGGCGATGCCCCCTGCCAGGATGCCCATGCTTTCCAGTTTCTGGGCCTGTTGCATGCGGGCCTCGAGACGGCGCCGTTCCGCGTCGGCGCGTTTGCGTTCGCGGGCGTCGCGGCTCACGCTCACCACGGCAACGGGAGCGCTCGTTTCGTCGAATATCAGCCGGCTGACGACCTCGCAGGGCACAATGGTTCCATCCTTATGCAGATAGTCGTATTCACGGGGCGGATCGTCGGCGGACGCTCCGCGCGTAACCAGGTCGAGGGATTCCCGGATGGCGGTCCGGGCGCGGTCGAAGGCATGCTCGGTGAGGATCTGGCGCATGTCCACCCCCACCAGCTCCTCCGGGGCATAGCCCAGAATCTGTTCGGTGGCGCGGTTGCAGTAGGTCACGCGCCCTTCCATGTCAATCATCCAGACCATGTCCGAGATGCTCTCGGCCATGGTGCGGTATTTTTCCTCGCTGGCCCGCAGACTCTCCTCGATACGCTTGCGCTCCGTAACGTCGCGCGTGACCCCGATGACGCCGACGACCTTTCCCCGTTCGTCCTGCATCAGTATGCAGGTTATCTCACAGGGGACGATGTGGCCTTCCTTGTGGTAGTGGTCGTATTCCTGCGGCGATTGGGTCACCCAGGCGTCGCCTCCGTCGGAAGCGCGTTCGATGGCCGCCTCGATTTGCTTCACGAGGCGGGCCTGGGACTCGGGCACCAGCACGTTGGACGGTCGGGTGACACGCGCTTCCTCGACCGTGTACCCCAGAATGTGTTCGACGGACGGGCTGACGTAGGTGAACCGGTCCTCCATGTTCATGGTCCAGACGATGTCGGAGATGCTCTCGGCCATGGTCCGGTATTTCAGCTCGCTGTTACGCAGGGCTTCTTCGGCGGAGCGCCGTTCGGTGACGTCAATAGCCGCCTGCTGGATGGCGGGTTTGCCGCCAAACTGGGTGAGTGCCGTGAACACTTCGAGCCACTTTACCGAACCGTCTTTGCAGATCATGCGGAATTCATAGCGGGCCGGTTCGGTTCCGCCCGCGAGGCGGCGCGCGCCCCGTTCCCAAACGAGGTCGCGGTCATCCGGATGGATCAGATCCCGGACTTGCCCGGCGGTCATGGCCAGCAGCTCATCCGCGCGATAGCCGCTCATCTGTTCGAAGACCGAGTTCACAAACAGGAACTTGCGGTCCCGCCAGATCACCAGGGCCTGCAGCGTGTGTTCGACCAGTGTCCGGTAGGCTTCGTCACGCTGCTGGACTTCGTTCATCTGTTCTTCGAGAAGAAGTTTGTCTTTCTCGGTCTCCAGCATGCTCAGATAGAAAGCCACGAAGAAGACGAGGATGCCCACGGTCAGGGCGATGTTGGCGATGTCCTTGCTGTTCTCGAAAAAGACGCGCATCAAGGGCCAGGTGTCCAGCGGCGTGAACAGTGCGGCCTGGACCAGGCCGAGCATCGGGGGAAGGACCAGCAGAGCCGCCGCCACGACCGCCACAACCGTGATTCGCGGGGACTGGTGCACGCGGCGGAGGGTGTAGCAGAGCGGCAAGGCGATGGCGCACACTGCCGCGAAGGCCAGGGCGTCTTCGGCGAGCTTGGGCGCCAGGTCGAACGCGCGAACAGAATAATACGCGACGGCGAGGGTGAGCGAGCTCAGAATCGAGATGACGAACACGCTGCCCGTCGCCCGCAGCTTACTCATTCTCCCCGTATCCGTAGAACGGTTCACCACCGACATCCCCTGTTCGATCCCTCGTGAACGCATCGCCTTTCAGGAGAGTATACCATGATATTCACGTATTGCCACTAGGCTTCTGCGGGAAGTTCGGTGTTTTCTCTGCGCGGATGGTCTTCACGGTACCGGATCGGCTGTATCGAGCGCGGTCTCCTTGAGACGGGGCGCGAAGTGCATGCTCACTCGCTGAACAGGGTGTTTCTGGCGATGACAAACGCGAGCAGCAACGCGGCCAGCATCAGCGCGGCCTGCCCCGTGCGTCTGGCCCAGGGGAAGGTGCTGCCGCCGCCGCTTTCCACGTCCGGTGTATCGGCGGGTTGGGGCAGTTCCAGGGCGAGCAGGGCTTCCGGAGGGACATAGTCTGGGTCGGGCGGCCTCGCGTCCAGTCCGGCGCGGCGCGCACGCTCGGCCAGTTCCACTTCGCGGGACACCACGAAAGCGGTCTGTCCGTCCGCGGTGGTCACCTTGGTATACCCGCGTTCGGCCCAGCCCTGCTCGACCCGCTGGTCGCGCATGGCGGCTGTCTCGAGGAGGGGGCCCGCTTCGAGCATGGCGTCGCGCAGGGTGACCGTTCGCCGGGTGCTTTCCCAGGGGGCGTCGATTTCGACCAGATAGCCGTCCTCGCGTTTTTCGACAATCCGGCCGAAGACCGTGCGCTTCTCAATGGGAAGCGTGCCCTTCTCAATGAACTCATAGGTCTGACGGGGATCGTTTTGCGCGATTTCCTGCGCCGCGGCAATTAGTAGTAAAATAATGGCCATGCTCTGGAGTATAAAGCGGCGCGACGCGCTTGACAAGGTGTGCGGGGCTCCAGACCCGAGGCCGGCATCGCGCTGCCAGGCGGGGACCGGCGCCGGTGCGGTGGTTCCCTGAACCGGAAGGGAGAAGAGCGACGTGCCGTTGACCTGGCTGGGACCCTGGGTCCTTCCGATCACCGCATTGGTGGCGCTTGCGGGGGCAGGGGTTGTACTGTGGCTGGCGTGGCGCATTCGGGAAGAGACGGATCCGTCGGGCATACACCTCCGTCACGACAACAGCCTGGAGTTCGAATGCACCGAATGCCAGAAACCGCTGCTGATTCTCCCGTCTCAACTGACCCGTTTATCCGGGCCGGAAATGGCGCTGGTGGTAGGCTCGCGCCCGCATCTCGTGGGCCGTGCGCTCGGCGAATACGTGTGCCCGCATTGTGAAGCGAGCCATTGTTTTGCCATGGACCGGGTGCCGCCGGTATGGATCGGGGCCAATTTCTATGCGCCCCAGGCGCACACCGCCAACTGCATGGAATGCCGGAAACGCCTGCGTGTTCCCTCCTGGCCGGCGGATCCGGAGAGTGATAACGTTTTGCATGCTAATGACTTGCGTCCGGACTACGGCCTCCTGTGTTCGCGTTGCGGGGCGGTCTGTTGCGTGGCCTGCGTGGCCCAATATTCCCGCCAGGACGTGCGGGCGGAGGGCGCCCGGTGCCCCCGCTGCGGGCGAAGCCCGATCAACACGGTTTTTCGCCCGTGACGGAGCCACGGGACGGGATTGCGGAACTTCCCGGTCCCGCTTGGTATCATTCTAGGATGAAACGAAGGGCAGAGTGTGCTTTTCTTACGGCTGGACCGTGGGTGGTAAAACGATGAATTCAACACGCCGGTGGCATGGTCGGGTTTTCTTTGTGTGCCTTCTTGCGGGCCTCATGATTGCGGAAGGGGCCTGCGCCGCGTCGCGCTATGGCGGGGCCAGCCGCCGCGACCGGCGGCTCAGCGATGCGCCGGAATCGTCCGGAACCGGTTCCTCGGGGAAGAAGACTGAGGAGACGGTTCGCCTGGGCATGTTCCTGCGCAAATTGGGCGAAGAGGGCGTCGAAGGTCTGGTCCTGATGAACGGGATGGAGGACATCCAGATCGCCGCCCCATCCGGACGCCGGAGCACGGCGGAGAAGATGGCCGGGCGCATCGCGGAGATCGTCCCGTGCCAGGTGGAAGAGACGGAAAAGTACTGTTTTTTGTATCCCCAGGGCTTCGAGGCGTTGACCCAGATCCAGTTGGCGTCGCTCGACCCCGCGTACGATGCGGTCACAGCGGAGATCGTCTTTGGCGCGAATCTTCCGCTTTACATGGTGCTGACGTGGATCAGCCAGGCCACGGGCAAGACCATCGTGGCCGACAACCTGGCGGCCGCGGCGGTTACCGGCGAACTGGCGCTGGGCGAAGTGCCGTTGCGCACGGGGCTCGAGGCCTTGCTGAAATCGGCCCGCGCGGTTGGCGTGGGGGTGGACAGCACGCCCGAGTACATCTTTTTCTACCACCCCTCCCGGAATCCCTACATCAACAAGCGGTCGCTGCTGATCAACAGCGAGGGACTGGCCCTGGAACAGCAGGCTCTGCTGGACCGGCGGGTCAGTGTTGTGCTGCCCACTGCGCCGGGGACGCGGGGCCCCGTGCCGTTCCAGGCGGGGGCGCAGCCGTTCTCGAAGGCGGTGCAGTCTCTTTCCCGCCAGGTAGGGGTGCCCATCGCCATCGATACGGCCCTGGCAGACCTGCCGGTGAATCCGGCGGCGTTTTCGGACGTGCGGCTGGGAACCGTTCTCGATCTGATTATTCGGCAGTGGCTTTACCCCGATATCGGCTATGAGGTGCAGAAGAACCGCATTGTGATTCGCCGTCTCCTGTCTCCGGGAGGTCCGGAGGAGGCCGATGCGGAAATGAAACGGGTCGTGGTCACTGGAGACGCCGGCCCGGTGCA
>JAAYAQ010000047.1 GCA_012719295.1 Candidatus Hydrogenedentota bacterium
GCAAGCTGCGACCGGCCTGGCTGCACGGGTTCTGGGACGTGCGCGGCGGGGTGCGCACGCAGAACGACCCGGCGCAGTCGAAAGACGCGACCCTGGGCGAGCTGCGGCTTCAGCTGGAAGCCGACAAGGCGTGGGACGGGCTGGTGTTGAAGTACCGGGGGGATTTTATCGGGGACGGGGTGCTCGAGGAGGGTGATTTTGACCTGCGCGAGCTGTCGCTGACGTTTTCGCCGGCGTCTTTTGTGGACGTGCGCGTGGGCCGGCAGGTGCTGACGTGGGGCACGGGCGACCTGCTGTTCGTCAACGACCTGTTTCCGAAAGACTGGCAGGCGTTTCTGAGCGGCCGCGACGTCGAGTATCTGAAAGCGCCGTCGGACGCGATACGCACGACGTGGTTCACCGACTGGGTGAACATCGATTTCGTGTACACGCCGCAGTTCGACCACGACCGATTCATCACCGGGGAACGCATGAGCTTCTACAATTCGCTGTACGGGCGCACGGTGGGGGCGGACCGGGAAGTGAATTTCAACGCGCCGAGCACGTGGTTCGAGGACGACGAATATGCGCTGCGCCTGTACCGGATGGTGGGTTCGGCGGAACTGGCGTTCTACGCGTACTCGGGGTACTGGAAGAGCCCGGGCGGCCAGCGCTTTCCTCCGATGCAGGCGACGTTTCCCAAGTTGAGCGTCTACGGGGCGAGTCTGCGGGGGAATTTCCTCAACGGCATCGGGAACGTCGAGCTGGCGTACTACGATTCGCGGCAGGACCGGGGCGGCGACAATCCGTTCGTGAACAACAGCGAATTCCGCCTGCTGCTGGGGTATGAGCGCGAACTGGCCAAGGAACTCACGGGAAGCGTGCAGTACTATCTCGAACACATGATGGACTACGGCGCGTACCGCAATTCGCTGATCCCGCTGATCATGGACGCGCGGGATCAGGACCGGCACCTGTTCACGGTGCGGCTGACGAAACTGTTGATGCGGCAGGATCTGACCCTGTCGCTGTTCGCGTTTTTCAGTCCGAGCGACGTCGACACGTACCTGCGTCCGCAGGTGAGCTACAAGGTGAACGACCAGTGGACGGTGGAGTGCGGAGGCAACGTGTTTTTCGGCGAGAAGCCGTCGACGTTCTTCGGCCAGTTTGAAGACAACACGAACGTGTACGGGGCGGTGCGGTATTCGTTCTGAAGGCGGCACGTTTGCGGTCGGGAGCGGCATTGATGCAGAATCGGCGCATGGGCGCGTGACGGGTCCCGCTTTTGAGCAGGGTGCTGTTCATGCGGGTTTGATGGGAACAACAAACAAAGGATAGGTGATCATGAGCGACAAACTGGCCATTGACGGCGGGCAGAAGGCGGTAACGAACAAATTGACGCCCTGGCCGCAGTTCAGCGAGGCCGCCATCCAGGCGGTAGAAGCGGTGTTGCGTTCGGGGAAGGTCAATTACTGGACCGGCAAGAAGGGGCGCGAGTTCGAAGACCGGTTTGCCCAATGGCAAGGCAGCAAGTACGCGATCAGCGTGAATTCGGGGACGTCGGCGCTGCATGTGGGTCTGGCGGCGCTGGGGATCGGGCCTGGCGACGAAGTCATTGTGCCGAGTTATTCGTTTATTGCATCGAGCTTTTCGATCTGCCAGGCGGGGGCGATCCCGCGGTTTGCGGACGTGAACCGGGAAGACCACTGCATCAGCGTCGAGTCGGCCGCGAAACTGGTGAACGAGCGTACCCGCGCCATCATGCCCGTGCATCTGTACGGCAACGTCGCGGACATGGACGAAATCAACGCCTTCGCGAAGAAGCACAACCTGTTCGTGATCGAAGACAATGCGGAAGCGTTCGGCGGGGAGTACAAGGGCAAGAAAACCGGCACGCTGGGCGACATCGCGGCGTGCAGTTTCTGCCAGAACAAGACGTTCACGACGGGCGGCGAAGGCGGCATGGTCACGACGGACAACGAGGACCTGGCGTGGGAAGCGCGGAGTTTCCGGGATCACGGGTACGACGTGAAGGCGCGCTTGAGCCTGCTCGAACTTGAACAGAAGCTGCCCTACATTCACAACCGGGTGGGCTGGAATTACCGGATGACGGAGATGCAGTCGGCGATTGGTTTGGCCGAGCTGGACCGGATGGACGACTGGAACATGCCGGCGCGCCGGCGCAACGCGCACATCGTGATGGACGCGCTGAACGATCTGCCGCAGGTGCTGTACGCGCCGATCGACACGGACGAACGGCGGAACGGCTGGTTCGTGATGGCGTTTTCGCTCGATATCGAGAACATGAAGTGCGATATCGATCAGTTTGTCGCGGCGGCGGGCGCCGAAGGGGCCCCGTGCTGGAAGGTGTTCTGGCCGCAGTGCCATACCGAGAAGGCGTTCATGAAGCATCGCGGTTTTGGGGATTCGGGATTCCCGTTCACGTCGAAGGAATACGCGAATCCCGCGAGCGTCGACTACACGAACGTCGAGGTGCCGAACGCGGTGTGGCATCAGGGCCATACGTTTACGTGTTTTGCCTTCCCGACCTTTACCGAGGACGACATGCACCAGATCGCGAACGCGCTGGTGAAGGTGATCAAGGCGTATTCGAAGTAGCAGGCGGTGGGTTCGAGGCGATGGGGCCTGTGGGACCGTGTGGACCCATAGGCCCCGCGACGCCCCGGGGGCGGCTGCGGGGCGCAGACGACCTGGAGAGCATTCCCGATGGAGCAGAAGAGGCTGAAGGAGCTGCTGGAAGCCGTGGCGGGCGGTGCGGTGACGCCGGACGACGCGATGGAGCGCCTGAGGAACCTGCCGTTCGAGGACATCGGGTTTGCGAAGGTGGATCACCACCGGCACCTGCGGAAGGGATACCCGGAGACGGTGTTCGCGCAGGGGAAGACGCCGGAGCAGGTGGTGGCGATCGTGACGCGGATGCGGGAGCACGGGAGCAACGTGCTGGCGACCCGGTGCTGCCGGGCGGTGGTCGACGCGGTTGTGGCGGCGCACCCGGACGCGGTGCATCACGAAATCGCCCGCGCGCTGACGATCACGGTGGAGCCGCCGCGGGCGCGGGCGGGCTACGCGGCGGTGGTGTGCGCGGGGACGTCGGACATGCCGGTCGCGGAAGAGGCGGCGGTGACGTGCGAGGCGCTGGGCACGCGCGTGAACCGGGTCTACGACGTGGGCGTTGCGGGCCTCCACCGGCTGCTGGAACAGCGCCCGATCCTGGACGGGGCCGACGCGCTGGTGGTGTGCGCGGGGATGGAAGGGGCGTTGCCGAGTGTGGTGGCGGGGCTGGTGGAACAGCCGGTGGTCGCGGTGCCCACGAGCGTGGGATACGGCGCGAGCTTTGGCGGGATCGCGGCCCTGCTGGGCATGCTGAATTCGTGCGCGACGGGCATCTCGGTCGTGAACATCGATAACGGGTTTGGGGCGGGCGTGCTGGCGGCGATGATCAACCGCATCGCTCACGGGGAAGCGCAGTAGCGGGCCGCTGCGGCGGACGGCGCTGTACGAGGAACGGGAATGAAAACCCTGTATTTTGACTGCGTCTGCGGCGCGGCGGGCGACATGATCGCGGGCGCCCTGATAGACGCCGGCGCGGACTTCGAGACGCTGCGGACCGCGCTGGGCTCGCTGCAGATCGGCGGGTTCGCGGTGTCGGTGGAGCGCGTAAAGAAGAAGGGCATCGAGGCAACGCAGTTCAGGGTCGACGTGGATGCGTCGGCGCCGCAGCCACACCGGCATCTGCGGCATGTGCTGGAGATCATCGAGGGCGGCGACCTGCCCCCGTGCGTCAAGGACGCGAGCGCGGAGACGTTTCGCCGGATCGCGGCCTGCGAGGCGGAGGTCCACGGCACGACGGTCGAACACGTGCATTTTCATGAAGTGGGGGCCATCGATTCCATTGTGGACGTGATTGCGGCGCATCTGGGCCTGTATCTGCTGGGCATCGAGCGGGTGGAGTCGTCGCGGTTGCCCGTAGGTTTTGGTACGGTGAAGGCGGCGCACGGGGTCATGCCGGTTCCGGCGCCGGCGACGGCGAAGCTCCTGGCGGGCGTGCCGATCTGGGGCGGCGACCTGGAGGGCGAGTGGGTGACGCCGACGGGGGCGGCCCTGATTGCGCAACTGGCGCAGGCTTATGGGCCCATCCCGCCGATGCGCATCGAGCGGGTCGGGTACGGCAGCGGCCTGCGCGAAGCGCCGGACCGCGCGAACGTGCTGCGGGTGCTCGTGGGCCGGCGCGAGGACGCGGGCGCATGCACGGAGACGGTTGCCGTGCTTGAGACCACCATCGACGACATGAATCCGGAACTCTTGCCGGTGCTCATTCAGGAAGCGCTGAAAGCGGGCGCGCACGACGCCTTTTTGACGCCCATTGTGGGGAAGAAAGGGCGGGCGGCGCACATGCTGACCGTTTTGTCGCCTGAGAACCGCGCGGAGGCGCTGGTGCGGACGGTGCTGCGGAATTCCACGACGCTGGGGGTGCGGATCCGGCGCGAATCGCGCGTCTGCCTGCCGCGCGACTGGTGGCCGGTCGCCACGCCCTGGGGTGAAGTGCGGGTGAAATACGGGCTCCTGGATGGGGCGGCCTCGGCGCCGGCCCCGGAATTTGAAGATTGCCGTGCGCTGGCCGAAAAGGCGGGCGTGACGGTGCTTGACGTGTATCAGGCGGCCCTGGCCGCGGCGATTCAGAAGAAGGAGCAGACCGATGCGTGAACGCGCCGCCGTGTATCCCGGCAGTTTTGATCCCCCGACCAACGGCCACCTGGACCTCATTCAGCGGGCGTCGACCCTTTTTGACAAGCTGATTGTGGCGGTTGCGACCAATGCGGAGAAGCAGGGACTCTTCTCGGTGGAGGAGCGGCTGGCGATGCTCCGGAGCATTTCGGCGGACCTTCCCAATGTGGAGATCACGTCGTTTGTGGGGTTGACGGCCGAATTCGCGCGGACATGCAACGCCGTGGCGGTCGTGCGCGGTCTGCGTGTGATGTCCGACTTTGAATTCGAGCTGACGATGGCGATCACGAACCAGAAGCTCAATCCCAGCCTGGAAACCGTGTGCCTGATGCCCAACGAACCGCACCTGTTTTTGAGTTCGCGCATCGTGCGCGAGATCGCCCGGTTCGATGGCGATCTGAGCGGCCTGGTGCCGCCGCAGATCGAAGCGGCCATCCGGGAGCGGTGCAGCGAGGAGCGCTGAATCCAATCGATTCGCACTGTCCGCACAATGTTGCAGAATTGACCGCATAGCCGCAGGAATGGGGCTCTAAACGGAATATCATTGCTTTTTGGGGTCCGTTTATGTAGAATTTCTGCAGGATTTACCTCGAAATGGAGCATATTTGATGCTTATCGAATTCTCCGTAGCCAATTATCGCTCTATTGCGGCAACTCAAACGCTTTCACTTGTTGCCAAGAAGGATGATGAACTGAAGGAAAGCGTTTGTGAGTATTCGCTTCCAGGAATTGGAGACGTACTGCTTTCGAAGGTATGTGCCATCTACGGAGCTAACGCATCGGGCAAGTCCAACATTTTCAAGGCCCTGCATTTCATGCGATGGTTTGTCGTTGGGTCGGCGACGGAGATTAAACCGGATGCGATCATAAATGTGGACCCCTTCAGGCTTGCAGAAGCCAAGCCCAAAGAGCCTTCATTTTTTGAAGTCCATTTTCTCGCTGGTGAAGTTCGGTATCTCTACGGCTTTAAGGTCGATGAGAAGCGAGTATATTCTGAATGGCTGTATAGTTTTCCTAAGGGAAGAAGACGGCTCATATTCAGACGTGAATTCAGTCAAGAGAAGGGACGGACCGATTATACCAACGGGGAGCACTACAAAGTCGATCGCCAGTTGACTGATAGAACCCGAGAGAATGCGCTTTTCCTGTCCGTTGCGGCTCAGTTCAATGATAAGCAACTGCTTGATGTCTACAATTGGTTCCGGAGTCAATTACGAACACTGGATTGTTCGTGGTCTGCGTACTTCAGCCCTGAAACTTCCGCCAAGATCGCTCAAGATGACGCCACGCGGCGCCAGCATATAGCAGAGATGCTCAAGATGGCGGATTTGGGGATTGAAGACTTTGAAGTGAAGTTGGTTCAGTTTGAAGAAAAGGACCTGCCAGTTGAGTTGCCCGCGAAGGTCAAGAGGAAGCTCCTTGACGAAGGCCTGCTAGACGTACAATTCCTGCACAAGAGCGGCAAAGGCGAGTTGATCAAGTTCGGTATACTGGACGAATCGGGCGGGACGCAGAAACTCTTTGCGCTGGCAGGGCCGTGGACAGATATGGCACAGGCAGGGCTGTGCATGTTCATAGACGAATTGGGTGCGAATATGCATCCGATGCTTACGCGCGCGTTGATCCAGTTGCTCCACCGTCCTCACGGAAGCAACCCTCGTGCGCAGTTGATATTCACGACTCACGACACGGCTTTGCTGGATCAGTCTATTCTTCGCCGCGATCAGATTTGGTTTACCGAGAAGAATTATGACGGGGCTACCGAGCTTTACGCATTGACTGACTATCGTCCTCGAAAGGGAGAAGCTCTGCAGAAAGGATACCTGGCGGGAAGATATGGCGCCCTTCCGTTCTTTGTCGATGAAAGGGTGCCAGCAAGCGGGCAATGAGAGCAGTAGATTGAGCAGGTCATTAAGACGAAGAGGACCAAGAAGATCGGGTGATTTGGTCCTGGTTGTATGCGAAGGGCACAAGACAGAACCGCAGTACTTTTCTGAGATTCAAAAGAGATGGAAAATACAACGCCTGAGAATTGCCCCCACGACTGACGCATCTTCTCCGAAAGACGTGGTAGAAAGAGCCGTGGAATACCAACGGCGGTTTCAACGCAGGATGGAAGTGGCGTTTGATCAAGTGTGGTGCGTCTTTGACCATGACGCGCATGGAACCTTCGAAGACGCTCTAAACGAAGCAGCAAAAGCGCAGATCCGTGTCGCGTATTCAATTCCCTGTTTCGAATTCTGGTACTTGTTGCATTTTGAATACACGACCCGCCCGTTTCGAAATTGCAGGGAGGTCGAGAGTCAACTGAAGCAGCATATCAAGCGGTACACAAAGGCATCTGTTGATGTGACCGGACTTCTGCCGCATATCGAAGAAGCAATAGACAATGCCCGGCGTGTGCGCACCGAACTCAAGAAGACTGGGGCAGAACGTCCGGTCACCCATGTGGACAGACTGGTTGATGTTCTCATCCACGACCCGATCAGGGGGAGGAAGGGATGGCGATGAACGCGGTGGAACCCGGTCGCATCATCGACTTTCACGCGCACGCGTTTCCGGACGCGGTGGCGGAGAAGGCGATGCCGAAGCTGGAGGGTGAGGCAAACCTGAAGGCGGCGCTGGACGGGAAGGTCGGGTCGCTGCTGGCGTCGATGGACCGGGCGGGGATCGCGCAGTCGGTGGTGGCGTCGATCGCAACCAAGCCGGGGCAGTTTGACGCCATTCTGAGGTGGTCGCGGGAGATCGCGTCGGACCGGCTCGTGCCGTTTCCGTCGGTGCATCCGGAGGACACCGACGTGGCGGGCCGGGTGCGTGCGATCGCGGATGCGGGGTTCCGGGGCGTGAAAATGCATCCGTATTATCAGGACTTTAAAGTGGATGAGGCACGGTTGTGGCCGTTTTACCGGGCGGTGCGCGGTGAGGGGCTGGTGCTGTTGCTGCACACGGGGTTCGACATCGCGTATCCGCACGACCGGGTCGCGGATCCGGTGCGCGTAGCGCGGGTGGTCGAGGCGTTTCCGGACCTGAAGCTGGTGACATCGCACCTGGCGGCGTGGCTGGATTGGGACGAGGCGGAGAAGCACCTGTGGGGCAAGCCGGTGTACATGGATTTTTCGTACAGCCTGCATATGATCGACCCGGGGCGCGCGCGCGCGGCGCTGCTGGCGCACCCGGCGGAGTACGTGGTGTTCGGGACGGATTCGCCGTGGGAAGACCAGGCGCACGCGGTGGCGGCCGCGCGGGGGCTTGACCTGGGGTCCGGGCGCGAACGGCTGATGTTTTACGACAACGCGGCGCGGTTGCTGGGGCTGACCTGAGGCTATTGCTGGCCGTAGGGGTCGGCGTAGGGGGACGCGCCGGTCTGTTCGGCCGGGGCGCCGCCGTATCCCTGCTGGGCCGTTCCTTCGAGGTCGCCGATGCCTACCAGGATGGGCTGGTTGCCGGGGTGGCGGGATTCATTGGCGCTGGTGACGCGGATGGCGGCCATGTCGGCAAACGGACATTTGGTTTCGCAGATGCCGCATCCGATGCATTTGTTGGGATCGACGTGGGGCTGTTTGACGATGATCTTCCTGCCGTCGCGGGTGGTGATCTCGGTGTCGACGGCGTAGATGGCCTTTCCGGGGGCGGGGCAATGCTCCTCGCACACGATGCAGTTGCGTTCGTAGGCGTAGGGGATGCAACGCGTCGTATCGATGGTGGCGAGTCCGATCCGGACCCGTTTTTTCTCCTCGAGGGGGAGCGGTTGAATGGCTTCGGTCGGGCAGGTCAGGCCGCAGAGGTTGCATTCGTACTGGCAGAATCCGATTTTCGGTACGAGCATGGGGGTCCACACGCCTTCGAGTCCCGCCTCGAAGGTGGTGGGCTGGAGCCCGTTGGTGGGGCAGACCTTCATGCACAGGCCGCAATGGACGCAGCGCTGCAGGAAATGGTGTTCTTCGCGGGCGCCCGGGGGCCGTATGAGGCCGGGATTGTAGGCGCGGGCCTGCGCCTGGGGGGTGAGGCGGAACGCAAACAGGCCGGCCAGTCCGCCGGCGGCCGCGCCGAGGGTGGCGCGGCGTCCGAGGTTGAGCCCGGCGACGGGCCGTTTGCGCAAGGGGGGCTCGACGGTGAACCGGAGCGCCTGGAAATTGCATGTGCTGACGCAGTTCCAGCAGGCAAAGCATTCGGCGGCCATCCACGGGTTGCCGTGGCCGGGGGCGGCCAGCCCCTGGCAGCCAATCGTGCAGCGTCCGCACGCGTTGCAGTCGTCGTCGCGGCGGGCGAGGCGGAGAAGGAGGGGGCGCCGGGCGAAGAGGCCGAGCAGCGCGCCGGCCGGACAAAGGTAGCGGCACCAGAACCGGGGCTGCACCAGGTTGAGCAGGACGATGCCCGCGAACAGGGCGAGCAGGAGGCCGCCGCCGAGGAACGCCTGCCGGGGGGCCAGAAAGATGTGGTCGCGGAAGAACCGGTAGACGGGTTCGGTGACCTGGGTCGCGTGGACAGGGCCGATGTGGGGATCGGCCTGGTACACGTACGTTGACCCGTCTTCTACGGCGTACTGGAGGGCGGGCCAGACGGCGGTGGTGAGGCTCCGGTAGAGGAGCGCGATGGGGTCGAACACGCCAATCCAGTTGATGCCGAACGCGGCCATCACCAGCAGGACGATGAGGAGATAGTACTTGGTGCGCTGCCAGGGCGACCATTGCGCCGGGGCGTCGGGGAGACCGCGTACGCGGTTGCGGAGCCAGCCCACGAAGTGGTTGATCGTGCCGAGGGGACAGATCCAGCCGCAGAAGATCCGGCCGAACAACAGGGTGGCCGCGAGGGTGACGAGCGCGAGGAGCGCCGCAGCGGGGACGGCATACGAGGCCAGAAACGTGCCCGCGAGGATCAGCGGGTCGAGGTGGAAGAAGACATGCGCGGAGGCGTCCGGTTCCACGTGTTCGCGGAACCGGGTGTTGACAAACAACAGGATGAAGAGCGCCAGACACGCGATTTGCACGCAACGACGAATCCAGGGCCCCCACGATCTGGGCCGGCCTGGACTCACGTTACGGCAAGCTCCCGAGGATTGAGCGCTTTGTAGTCCGGATTGCCGAGCCCCGCGGCCGCGGCCTTGGCGACGATGTCCCGGGCCTCGGGCCGGTTGCCGAGCAGTTCGACGCCGAAGGATTCGAGGGCGAGGATGTCGGCGCTGACGGCGACGGTATCTTTACGGGCCACATCCTGGAGCTGGGAGCTCTGGGGGCCGTTGCCCGTGAGGATGCGCACGGCGTCGAGGACGCAGAGCTGGGGTTTCATGAACCGGGTGATGTCGGTGAGGCAGGCGGGCAGCGCCTGGTGCCAGGCGTTGCGGCGTCCGCCGACCACGCCCATGTAGTTTTTCATGCAGAGGGTGGCCTGCGTGATCCCGTGGTGTTTGGCGATGGGGCAGTTGATGACCAGATCGGTCTCGACGATTTCGGGATAGACCTCCCATTCGGCGAGGTATTCGCCATTCAGGGCCATTTTCCGGAAGCGGTTTTCGTCGAGGTAGATGACCTCGGCCCCGGCGTTTTTGGCTGCGGCTTCGATGCCGCTGGTGGCATAGGCCTTCTGCGCGGCGTCGCAGGGGTTGTCGCCGACTTTGACGGTCTTGGCGCCGGCGTTCAGGCAGAGCTTAACCAGCGTGGCCACGACGTCGGGATTGGTGTTGCCGGCGAGTTCCGGCGGGCGGTCCCACGCCATATTGGGTTTGATCCAGACCACGTCGCCCTTCTTGACGAAGCGGCCCATGCCGCCGACGGCGTCCAGGGCCTGTTCGGTGAGTTTGACGGCCATGGAGGCGAGGGTGGTGGAGTCGGCATCGGCGATGGGGTCGCCGGCCCATTTCGCGATGGCCATGGCCGGCGGGGTTTCGGCCGCAAACGGGGAGGACCCGCCCATCTGGGTCAGCGCCAGGGCGCCGCCGATTCTTGCGGAATGGGTAAGGAAGTCTCTGCGCGAATAGTGAGTCATCGATCATGCCTCCAGGAACGGCCGGCGCGGGGCCGGTCTTCCGCGAAACGTTCCTCTTGCCGGGACCATCGGCGAGGGCGGCCTGCCCTCAACCGGGGGGAGTATAGCACAGGCGAACGTAGTTCGGCACCGGCCCATGACGGGGCGGATGGAACCCGGGATGGCCGGGACAAGGAACATTGAGGGCAGCACGCCGGGTAGGGTATGCTTCGCGGTTTGAGGGGCAAATGCTGCTGTGGTAGGAGCTACATCGGGATCCGCAGCCCGGGACACGGACGATCTTCGCGCTATGCTTGGGGCATGGGGCCTGTCCGTACACTCCCTGAAGGGGCGGGATCCGTCATAGCTCGCAGGAAAGGACAACAATGCAACGAGCACGAATCACAGGTACGGGCGGATTTCTGCCGGAAACCGTCTGGACCAACGCGAAACTTGAGTCGATGATGGACACGTCGGATGAGTGGATTCGGAAACGCACGGGGATTGGGCAGCGGCACCTGGCGGGCGCGGGCGAAGCGTCATCCGACATGGGCACGCCCGCGGTGCGGGACGCGCTGGCCAATGCGGGGGTAGCGCCGGAGGAGGTGGAACTGGTCCTCTGTTGCACGACCACGCCGGATTACCTGTTCCCGGCGACGGCGTGCCTGATTCAGGACCGTCTTGGCGCGCGGAACGCGGGCGCGTTCGATGTGAACGCGGCGTGTTCCGGGTTTGTGTGCGGTCTGGCCACCGCGAATGCGTACATTCGTTCGGGCGTCTACCGCACGGTTGTGGTGGTGGGCGCGGAGTCGCAGACGAACCGGCTGAACTGGACAAACCGGGATACGGCGGTGTTGTTCGGGGATGGCGCCGGGGCGGTGGTCCTGCAGGCCGAAGACGGCGACCGGGGGATCCTGTCGACGTTCCTGGGCTCGGATGGAGCCGGGGGCGACTTGCTGATCATCCCGGCGGGCGGCTCGAAGGCGCCCGTGACCAAAGAGAACGCGGGCGGGCCCGAGTGCGACATCCAGATGAAGGGCGCGGAGCTGTTCAAGCGGGCAACGGCGCTTTTCGAGGAGGCGTCGACGAAGGCCCTGGAGCTGGCGGGGTTGCGCCTGGAGGATGTGGACGTGTTTGTGCCGCACCAGGCGAATGCGCGGATCATCGGCGCGGCGGCGAAACGGCTCGGGCTGCCCGATGAGAAAGTCGTCCTGAATATTGAGCGGGTGGCCAACACGACGTCGGCGTCGATCCCGCTCGCATTGCATGACGCGGTTGCCGACGGGCGCGTCAAAGAGGGAGACACGGTGCTCCTGGCGTCGTTTGGCGCGGGGCTGACGTGGGGCGCGGCGGTCATCCGGTGGTGATCTCTCGGCCTGCTGGTTTAGCAGGAGATCGGCCACAGAGGGCACCGAGGTCAAAAAAACCTGGATAAGAATCCACCCCCGGCCACGCGTCGCCGCGTGGCCACCCCCGCCAGCGGGGGACACAAGACGCGGCGGGAATCCACCCCCGGCCACGCGCAGACGATGCGGGAGAAAATGACCGGCGCGGGCGCCGGTCCCACACCGGATCGGGATGCAACCCCATGCCGGGCTGGCGCCCGGCGATCCCAGGGCGGAATAGTGCCCCCCGGGGGCGTTCCGGTGTAGCGCAGGCGTCTCGCCTGTATCCGGATCGCCCCCAGAAGATAGGAATGCAGGCGAGACGCCTGCGTCACAAGAAAGAGCATGCCGGGCGACGCCCGGCAGCACGACAATCTCTGTGGTTTTGTGTTTTAATGTGAAATGCGCTGAGGTGAATAACAACCTCACACCAAGCCACCAGGGAGGACCCTTCTGGACGGGCCGCGGTTTGCTGCGCCGCGCGTCCCGGGTGATCGGGTGAATCCCCGGTTTTTTTGCTTGAACTGCCTGGGCGAACCCGGGCGGTTTACTGGGGGTCGAGGATGCGGACGCGGCGGCCCTCGACGCGCAGGCGCCCTTCCGCGAAGAGGCGGATGGCTTTGGGGTAGAGTTCCCGTTCCTTGGCCTGCACGCGTTCGGCCAGGGTGTCCGGGGTATCGTCGTCGAACACGGGAACGGTGTCCTGGAGGATGATGGGTCCGGCGTCGTAGATGTTATTGGCGAAATGGACGGTTGCGCCGGAGAGTTTGACGCCGTATTCGAGCACGGCCTCGTGGACGTGATGGCCGTACATGCCTTTTCCACAGAATGCGGGGATGAGGGCGGGATGGACGTTCACGACCCGGTTCTCGTAGTCGTCGGGAATGTGGAGGAGGCTCATGAATCCCGCGAGCACGACGAGTTCCGCGCCGTGGCTGCGGACGGTGTCCCAGATGGCGGCGTTGAAGGCCTCGAGGGCGCCGTAGTCTTTGCGGACGATGGGAATGGCGGGGATGTGGTGTTTGCGGGCGCGTTCGAGGCCGTACGCGTCGGCGCGGGAACTGATGACGCAGACGAATTGCGCGTCGAGTTCGCCTGCGCCGGCGCGATCAATGAGGTTCTGCAGCGTGGTGCCGCTTCCCGAAAGCAGAACGGCGATCTTGAGTGGCATGGTAAGTCTTCCCCTCCGGACAATCGCGATGCGCCCGGCCGCCGGGCCCGGGGGTGCGCGCGATCAGCCTTCCGGCCATTGGCCGACATAGACCTCCGTGGCCGGTCCCTCCTGATACACAAACCCGTCGTCCGCCCATTCCACGGTGAGCTGACCGTAGACGAGGTGGACGTTGACGCGCCGGGCGGTGCGGCCGGTAATCATGGCGGCGAGCGCGGAGGCGCATGAGCCGCTGCCGCTGGCCATGGTAATGCCGCTGCCGCGTTCCCAGATGCGCATGACGATGTTGTCCGCGTCCTGTACGGTCACGAATTCGACGTTGGTGCGCTGCGGAAACGACGGATGGTTCTCGATCTGCGGGCCGATGTCCGCCAGAGGGACGGCGGTGGCGTCGTCGACGAAAATGACGGTGTGCGGGTTGCCGATGTTGACGCAGGTGACGGCGAACGTCTGGCCGGGGATGGCGAGTTTTTCTTCGGTGACGCGGCCGGCCGGGCCGACCATGGGGATCTCGCTCCGGTCGAAGCGCGGCGCGCCCATGTTAGAGCGGACGGACTGGACGATGCCGTCGTCGAGTGTCAGGGAGACGTGGTTGGGTCCGGCGCCGGTCAGGATCACGAACTGGGTCTTGCTGGTCATGCCGCGTTCGAAGACGTATTTGGCGAAGCAGCGGATGCCGTTGCCGCACGTTTCGGCCTCGCTGCCGTCGGCGTTGAAGATGCGCATGGTGAAATCGGCGCCGCTTTCGCCGGGCAGCACGAGGATGATGCCGTCGGCGCCCGCGCCGAGGTGGCGGTGGCTCATGGCGCGGGAGAGCTCGCCGGGGTTGTCGACGGGGCAGTGCTGGGCGTCGATGAACAGGTAATCGTTGCCCAGGCCGTGCATTTTGGTGAATTCGATGGTCATGGCGTTTCCTCTATGCGTGCGCGGGCCGAGGCGCAACCCCGGGTCCGGAGGGCCGTTGCGCAGACGGGGGCATCATCCCGCCTGCGTTCTGGCGCCGCGGATCAGGCGATCCAGGAGTTCGGGAAAGGCGATGCCTGCCGCCGCGGCTGCCTGGGGAAACAGCGACGTCTCTGTCATCCCGGGAATGGTGTTGACCTCGATCCATACGGGCTGATCATGTGCGAGGATCATATCACTCCGGCTGAGACCCCGGCAACCTATCGCGGTATGTACACGGACGGCGATGTCTTGGACGGCCGCGGCCAGTTCGGGAGCGATCCGTGCCGGCGTAATCTCCTCGGTGGCGCCGGGGGTGTACTTGGCGCTGTAATCGAAGAACGCGGCGCTGACGGGGCGGATCTCGGTGACGGGAAGGGCCTGCGGCGGTGCGCCCGGCGTGGCGTCGAGCACGCTGCAGGTGACTTCCAGGCCGTTGAGGTATTGCTCGATCAGCACCGTGTCGTCATACGCGAGGACGTTCAGGAGCGCGCCGCGGAATTCGGACAGTTCGCGCGGGATGGCCATGCCGATGCTCGACCCCTGGCACGGGCTCTTGAGCACGCAGGGAAAGCCCA
>JAAYAQ010000294.1 GCA_012719295.1 Candidatus Hydrogenedentota bacterium
AGGAAACGGCGTTTTTCAACGGCTTTCCCGCGCACGCAGGAAGCCAGCAGGCCTGCGCGCGGATGGGGTCACAAACGACCCGTCTCACGTAACCATGTGTGCGGGGCGCATTCAGTGCGATTGTCCTGGCGGGGGGCGGTTTTGACCGCGCGGGGGTGTTCGGGTATGCTGTTTGCTGGATACGTACCAGGGGAAGCCGGTTGTACGGGGAGAGGGCGTGCGAGAGCCGTGACACGTGCCAGGCATCTGACCATCTATGACATTGCCAGGAAGGCGGGCGTGTCGGCCAAGACCGTCAGCAAGGTGCTGAACCAAAAAGACGGCGTGGCGGACGAGACGCGTGCGCGCATTCTGGCCATCATGGACGAGGTGGGGTATCACCCGCATATCGGCGCGCGTTCGCTGCGCGGCGGCGGCGCCGCGTGCATCGGGGTGACGCTTCCGGTATCGCTCGAGGTGGTGCCCATCAGCGAAGAGGTGCTGTTGTGGATTTTTGGCCGGTTGCTGCACCTGTTCGGGTCGCGCGGCGAATACATCTGTTTCGACATCAATCCCTCGGGGCATGCGCCCAACGGAGACTATGCCCGGGGCCTGTGGCAGCAACTGTACCGGGGCTGCGTTGTTGCGGGTCCGTTGCCCCTCGACGATACGACCGCCCGGCGCATTCATGATTGGGGCGTGCCGTACCTGGTGCTAAGCCGCCTGGACGGCTGCCCCGAACTGAGTTGCGCCACGGTGGATTTCGAACAGGGCGCGTACGAGAGCACCCGGTTCCTGATCGAGCGGGGCCACCGGCGCATCGCCATGCTCAAAGCGTTCAGCGGGTTTCAGCCGGGCGCCGAACGGCGGCGCGGCTACCTGCGCGCCCTGGAGGAGGCCGGCATCGAGCCGGATGAGTCGCTGATCCGGGCCGTGGCGTTCGATGCCCAGGACATGACCCGGTGCGTTCACCGGCTGCTGCTCGACCGCGACGTGACCGCCCTTATCGACTGCAGCGTGACCGAGGACGGCGCGGCGCTCCGCAACGGCGCCCGCCGGGCCGGCCGGACGCCCGGCAAGGACATCGAGGTGCTGACGTGGAGTTACCGCGAAGACGAGGCGGTGCTGCCCGAGGCCTGTGCGCAGTTGTGGCTGCCGCAGTATGACGCGGTCGGCGAGGGGTTCGACGAGCTCGCGGCGTGGTTTCACGGCGAGAGCGAGGGCCCCATCCACATCGTGTACCGCCCAACGCTGCTCGAGAAGGTCCCTGAGACCGAGATCGCGCGCCCCCGCCGTCTCTTCACCAGCCAGACCTGATTCCAGAGAGGCGCGCGCCATGCCGCGCCTCGAATCGCATATTTCCCCTGCGTCCCGCGATAGGACCGGGTTCCGGACGCCTGTGCGGAGCGCCCGCCGCCCGGCCGTCTACTTGCGTATCAGGGGCGTAATCTGGTACGTTCCGTTAAGGCTAGGGAGCGACTTTTATGCGAATCGATGTTGCGGCGCAGACAGATATCGGACGCCGTAAACGCAAGAACGAAGATTTCTATGGCGTGTTCCGCGATGACTCTCCGGGACTGCAACTCTTCCGCGAGGGGGCGCTGCTGTGTGTGGCGGACGGTCTGGGCGGGCACGTGGCAGGGGAGATCGCCAGCAAACTCGCCGTCTCCATCCTCAGGGACATCCTCAAGGAACCCGCGCCCGCGCCTGTCGAAGGCCAGGAAGACCAG
The DNA here is from genome assembly GCA_012719295.1 of Candidatus Hydrogenedentota bacterium. Taxonomy (GTDB): domain Bacteria; phylum Hydrogenedentota; class Hydrogenedentia; order Hydrogenedentales; family SLHB01; genus UBA2224. The sequence continues at coordinate 1,710 of JAAYAQ010000294.1, forward strand.
GGATACCTGTCGCTCATCAAACAGTACATCGTGCGGGCCAACGACAACGTCCACAAGACCAACCAGGATCTCGTGAAAAGCGGGCGGCCGATGGGCACGACCCTGCTGGCGGCCCTGATCACCCCCAAGAAGGTCTATATTGCCAACGTCGGCGACTCGCGGTGCTACCTCTTCCGTGACGATGAGCTGGTGTGCCGCACGGAAGACCATTCCTGGGTGGACGAACAGGTCAAGGCGGGGCTGATGTCGAAGGCCGAGGCCGAATCGGACTCGCGCAAGTACATCCTCACGCGCAGCGTAGGCACCCATCCCCAGGTCGATATCGACGATTACGTCTGGGACATCCAGCCCGGCGACATGCTGCTCCTGTGCACCGACGGGCTCGTGAACATGGTCAAGGACGCCGATATCACGCAGGAGTTCAAGCGCAACGCCAGCCCGGCCGAGATTGCCCACCGCCTGGTCAATATCGCCAACGACAATGGCGGAAAAGACAACATCACCGTCATTGTGGCCGACATCATGCCGAGCCTGGGAACGGTCCTGGCGCGCCGGCTGAAGGCCTTCTCGAAGAAGCGCGGCGCGAAACTCCTCTACACGCTGCTATTCCTGCTGTTCGGCGGCTTGTGTTTCGTGGCTGGATACTGGCTCGGCCAGGGCGGCGCTGCGCGCTGAGGCCAGGCGGAAGTCCACGCCCTCGCTGACCACGTACGACCGGTGCCACATCCAGTCTCCCGTATTGAGGTAGAGCCCCGTTCCGCCGGGCGTGGCAAACTCCATGCGCTCGGGATAGTGGCAATGCGCGCACACGACGACATCGGCCTCTCCCGCAGCCAGACGGCGCTCGGCATATGCGCGCAACGGACCGATCTCCGCACTCTTGCCGGGGTCCGAGGGGCTGAACAGCTGGCGGCTCCCCCGCGACACGCGCTGCGCGATGGCCATGGCCCAATCGGGATGCAGCAGCCGGAACAACCGCACCGCGCCGCCCCAGCGGGCCACCCGCTTGTAGGCGCGATAGCGCCAGTCGTCGGGGTTGATGCCGTCGCCGTGGGCCAGATGCACGCGGCGGCCGTCGATCTCGAGGGTCACAGGCTCGAGATGGACCGTGAAGCCGATCTGCGTTTCCAGAAAGCGGCCCGCCCAGAAGTCGTGGTTGCCGCACACGAAATGGAGCTCGACGCCCGCGTCCCGCAGGTCCGCGAACGCGCGCAGCACGTCAAAATAGCCCGAAAACACAACGTGCTTGTACTCAAACCAGAAATCGAACAAGTCGCCCAGAACCACAACGCGCGCCACGTCCGCCGGGTCCAGCCGCCGCAAAAACGCCACGAAAGCGTCCATCGTATCCCGTCCGCCGGGCGCCACGCTGAGGTGTGCGTCCGAGAGATAGACGGTCCTCATTTGATGAAGCCGAAACGGTCGAGCGGCCAGAACCGGAGGAGGGCGCGGCCGATCACGAGGTCTTCGCCGACGGCGCCGAAGTTGCGGCTGTCCTTGCTGATGTTCCGGTTGTCGCCCATGACGAAGTATTCGTCGGGCCCAATCAGGACTTCGCGGTCCTCTTCATTGGAAAGGGCGTTTTCAGCGAGGTAGGACTGATCGAGCTTGCGGTCGTTGACGTAGATGGCGGTATCCCGAAGGCGTAAACGCACGCCGGACTCGGGCTCGCCGTCCCGGCCGGCGCGGACCGTGTTTCCGGAACGTTCTTCGGGTCCCATGGCGATGACGCGTTTGACGTAGCGCTTGCCCCGGTCGTCGGGGCTGTCAAAGACCACGATGTCCCCCGGATGCGTGCCGAGAAAGGTGGAAAACGGCCAGTGCTGGCCCAGTTTGAACACGAGGATGCGTTCCTGCTCGTACAGGGTGGGCTCCATTGACGGTCCCTGGACTTCGTAGCCCTCGATGACAAATCCGCGGAGGACCAGAAACAGGAGCAGAAACCACACCACCATCTTGACGAACTCGACCATTTCGCGCTTGGCTTCCTGGCGGGTTCGCTCGCGGGTTTTGGTGCCGTGTTCGGGCCGGGTCTCCGGCGGCGCGGACAGGCTGTTTTCCGTTTCGTTCACCGTATTTCCAATTCCATCCGAAGGTTATCCACTAGCCGAAATCTACCACCCTACCCTGTTTTCTGCAAGCCCGGGGCATCCGGAGCATTCGGTCAGGGCGCTGTTCCGGGCAGCAGCCCCAGGGCATGAACCACGGGGCAGCCCTCGCGGTAAAGCGGCACAATGATCTCCCGTTCTCCGATGAACTGCCGCGAAACGAAGAGAATTCCAGCGGGGTGCAGGAAGGCCAGCTCCTTCAGGTATTGCCACCACTCGCCGTCTTCGATCTCGCGGCCCAGCAGCGCGACGGGCATCCGGCCCGGATCCGCCCCGAGGGTATCGTCGATCTCCCCCGCCAGGCTCCGGGGCGACGCGCCCTGTGCCGCGGTTCGCGCGTCGATGGCGCGCTGGATGCGCTCGGCAAATTCGCGTTTCAGTTCCAGGGCCTCCCGGTACCGGTGCACGAACTCGCGCCAGGCGGGGTCTACGGACTCGACCAGCTCCTTGAGGAACGCCAGGCGCACCTCTTCGGAGCGCTTTTCGAGGCGCGCGGCGATCTCGCTGCTCATGAGCAGGTAGCTCAGCGCCGTCATCACGAAATGGCTGGTCTCCTGCAGCGGAAGGCAGTCTTCGGGCCGTTCGGGGTAATCCCCGTGAAGCACCAGGGCGCGCATCTGATAATCGGGCGTCTTGGGCAGGGGTTCGGGGAACGCCGCATAGTCGTATTCCAGGCCGGACGCCGTGACATAGCCCCGAATCGCCCGCCTGAGGTCGCCGCGGTCGAGGCTCTCGTCGGCCGCTTCCAGGACCAGTTCCTGCATGCGGGCCCGGATGCGCAGCATCTCGTAGGCTTGCGCGGCGCTCGTGTATTTGCCCTGGCGCAACGCATTATCGCCCAGCGCCAGAACCAGATCGGACGGCAGCTGGGGCGGGCGCGACATGCTCAATTCGTTCTCGATGTGCGCCCACACGCTTCGCGAGCGCACCAGGTCGAGCACGCTTTGAAACTCCCGGCTGCGCTCCTGTTCTTCGTCCGGCAACAGATAGGCGTATTTTTCGGTCTCGAACCGTTCGGACGACGTCGCGCGGGCCGGCGTGAACGGACCGAACAGAAACCGGAGGTTCACAATATCGCCGTCGTGAACCGCTTTGGCGAAGGCCCTGGCCGCGAGTTCCATGTCCACCTGTTTGGCGTCGGTGGCAAGGTGGCGTTTGCGTCCCAGCACGGTGGCTAGTTCCTTTCGTCAAGCGCGCCGCGCACAAACCGGGCCCGCTCCGTCCAGTTGATGGACGG
>JAAYAQ010000048.1 GCA_012719295.1 Candidatus Hydrogenedentota bacterium
GATTTCGAAGACACCATACCAAAAATTGTCTGCATCGGCCCGGCAGCGGAATCGATTCTGTCAAGAGATAATTTTAGTATTGTGTCCCCGAAATTTGACATCTGATTAAATTTTCAGTATTCTGTCCTCCGGTGTGGAAACGGCCGCGGAGGATGCTGGGATGAAAATGACGGAATTGCTCCGGTATGACATTCCGCCGGAGGTAATTCGCCTGTGGCAGGCCCGGGAAAGCGACGCCCTCCTGCCCATCCAGGAACTGGCCATCAAACGCCACAGCCTGTTTGGCAATGGCAATCTGCTCATTCAGGCTCCCACGAGTTCCGGTAAGACGTTCGTGGGCGAAATGGCGGCGATTCAAACGGCCCTGCGCCGCAAGAAAGTCGTCTATCTGGTGCCGCTGAAGGCGTTGGCGGAAGAGAAACACCTCGATTTTGACGAGAAATACACTCCTTACGGTCTCAAGGTCATCATTTCGACGCGCGACCACCGCCAGTTTGACGCGCAACTGGAATCGGGGGACTTCTCCATCGCGATCGTGGTCTACGAGAAGCTCAGCCAGGTGCTGGTGCGGCGGCCGGAACGTTTCGCGGAAGTCGAGCTGGTGATCGCGGACGAGCTGGAGCTGTTGTCCGATCCCGAACGCGGGGCGAACGCGGAACTGCTTCTGACCCAGGTTTTGCAGAGCGGGTGCCGGGTCATCGGCATGTCGGCGGTGCTCGGGGAAGCCGACAAACTCGCCGGCTGGATGCGCGCGGACCTTGTGCAGCACGACCGCCGCCCGGTCGAATTACGGTACGGCGTGCTTCACGAGGGCCTGTTCCGTTACCGCACGTATAACGAACTGTCGGAAGGCGAAGAACGGCTGGCCGACACGGATCTCGAATGCTCGGCCTGGGAAACCCTGATGGAAAACGTCGCGGTTTTCGCGGCCCGTGAGGAACCCTGCCTGATCTTCGTCAAGGCGAAACACGAATCGCGCCGGGGCGCGGAACTGCTCGCCCGCCGCCTCTCGCTGCCGGCCGCCGAACGCACCATCGAGCGCCTCACACGCCTCGAGAGCACCCATTCGCGCGATACCCTCCTCGAAACCCTGGCGAACGGCGCCGCCTTCCACAACGCCGACCTTTCGCCCGAGGAACGCCGCATCGTCGAGGAGGGATTCCGCCAGGGCGAGATCAAGGCGCTGGTTTCGACCAGCACGCTGGCAACGGGCATGAATCTTCCCGCGCACAACGTCTTCATGACCTCGGAAAAATGGCAATACGACAACCGTTTCGGCATGCCCTGGAAGACCCCCATTCTCCGGGGCGAATACGAAAACATGGGCGGCCGCGCGGGACGCTACGGTTCGGGCAAGCCTTTCGGGCGCTCCATCCTCATCGCCCTGACGCCGTTTGACCACGAGACCTTCTGGCGGCGCTACGTCGAGGGCGAGCGGGAATGCATCCAGCCGCAACTGGCGGAGGGCGCCCTTGAAGATCACGCGTTGCGCCTGGTCGCCGCCCGAGCCTGCCACAGCGAAGACACCCTGCGGACCTTTTTCGAAAACACCCTGACGGGACAATGGCGGTGGAACGCGACCCTGACCCTCGAAGAAGTGGATTTCCGGGTCCGCGCCGCCGTGAACCGGGCCATCGACGCCGGCATGCTGGCCCGCGTGGGCGACCACGGCCTCGAGGCCACGCCGCTGGGACTCGCGGTAACGGCAAAGGGGGCGACCATCGCCACCGGCCTGCAACTGGCCGCCTGGATTCGTGAATCGGAGACCCGCCACTGGAGTCCCACCGATCTGCTGCTGGCGATGGCGCTCACCCCCGACGCCCGCGGCCCCTACCTCTCACTCAGCACCCGGGAATACGACCACGCGGATTATCCCGGCCGTCTTAAACGCCTCACCCTGGACGAAGACCTCTCGGCGAACGTGCCGCTCAACCGCCTGCGCAATTGCGATCTCATGCCTTTCTTTGAAGAAGTTCGGGCCATCAAGGCAACGCTTGTCATGCTGGAATGGATGGAACAGGCCAGCCTGTACGACATCGAAGAGACGTTCCGCGTGTTCGCGGGACAGATTTTCGCCACGGCCGACCAGCTCGGCTGGCTCATCGACGCCACCGCCACGGTCGCCACGGCCTTCGGCGCGCAGGAATCGTTCGTCAAACGCCTGCTCACCTTCGCCGAACGTGTGCAATGGGGCATCCGCGATGCGCTCCTGCCCATCGCCCGGCTCCGGTTGAAGGCCGTCGACCGCAACATGCTGCTGGCATTGCAGGCGCACCGTCTCGATTCTCCCGAAACGCTCCACGCCGCGGCCGAGTCTCAGGTGGCGCGCTGGGTCGGCAAAGCGAACGCCCAAACCCTCAAAGCCTGGGCGCAACGGGAAGTGCAGCGTGCCGCGCCCGGCCCCGAGGCCGGCCCGCCCGTGCCCGCGCTCATTGTCGATGAACGCCATCCCGGGCAGGTCGTGCTCGACGGACAGGTGATCCGTCTCCAGGACAAGCAGTACCGGCTCCTCCGCGTGCTGGCGGAAACCCCGGGAGAATGTGTTCCCTACGATCGCATCTACGAGGCGGTCTGGGGAGATGCCGTCGTGGAACCCAACCAGATGCATTTCCAGAAGCGCAAGATCCTCGACCGGGTCAAGAACGTGCTTCCCGCACGCACCGGTCTGATCCGCACCATCCCGAAACGGGGTTTCGTGCTCGAACTGGCGCCCCAGGAGGTGATGCTGGCCGAAGGCGCGTCTTCCCAGACCGCCGCCTGAACCGGCGGAAAAGGCGTTAGACCGGCCTTGCCGCATCCCCGCCGGGCCGCAATATAATTCAATAAAATCAATGGCGCCAGCGCCGAAGGCTCGCTCTGCAAAGAATTCCCCGGTATGGTACAATTTCGACGCAGGAACAGGGCGGCTTTCAGCATCGGCACTGCCCCATTTGAAGCGCATAACTCGCCAAGTCAAGGCGAAAATACCCGATATGCGGTGTGCGAAACGCACGGAAAAACCGCATGTAGATGCTAAGCATCCATGTAGCACCGGGTTGCGAAAAGCAATGAAACTTGGCACCGCGATTGCGTATCTAATTCAGTGAAAGTTGAGGCATTCATAACCACGCGATCCGAATCGGCCTAATGTGGCGCATGACCAGGTCTGAAGTTCCCCACTTTGGACCCTTCCCTCCCCCGGGACCGGGCGTCCTCCCCAGCGTCCGGTCCCGGACGCTTTTCAGTGACTTGCGCAGACGCTCCCGCATCGATATAGTCACCCGAGTGTTGCCCGCGCGCGCAACCCGTGCGCAGGAATAACCCTGATCGGGCCTCTGTTTCGTCTGCTCAGGATAAGCACTGTGTGGCCAATCAGTTGCAGGGGAGCGAAGTAATGCAAAGGAGACTTTCCCGGCGGCATTTTCTTACCACGGGAGCCCTGGCCGCGGCGGGCGGGGCGATCTCGTGCGGAAAACGGCCGTCCAGCCCCGCCGAGCCGCCTGCACAGGCCCGGCAGGAAGCGTCCGCCCCGCCAGCCGCCCCATCTCCCCGGGGGAAGGGCAGGGTGATCATTCTCGGCTTCGACGGCGCGGAACCCACGATTGTCGAAGCGATGATGGACGCAGGCCGCCTGCCCCATCTCAAGCAGTTGCGGGATGGAGGGACTTTCGCCAGACTGCGGTCAACCATTCCTCCGCAGTCTCCGGCGGCCTGGAACTCGTTCACGACCTGCAAGAACCCCGGCGGCCACGGGATTTACGATTTCATCCGCAGAAACCCCGCCACGCATCTGCCCGAGATCGGCACTTCCAAAATACTCCATCCGTCCAAACGGCACGACGGCCGGGTCACGGAACGAGCCAAGGCCGTGGGGTTCCGCAAAGGCGAGCCGTTCTGGGTGGTGGCCGACCGCGCCGGCATCCGCTGCAAGCTGTTCAATGTGCCGTACGCGTTCCCCGCGGACCCGCTCGAGCACGGCAAGATGCTGTGCGGGCTCGATGTGCCCGAGATCCGCGGTTCGCAGAATTCCTTTTCCGCCTTCTCGGATGCCTACA
>JAAYAQ010000295.1 GCA_012719295.1 Candidatus Hydrogenedentota bacterium
CCGAAACCGCGGAGCGGATCGAACCGCCCACGATCCCGCTCGACGCGCGAAAAGACTGTTTTGCCGAGGTGGAGATGGCGTATGACGAGGCCACGGCGCGCTGCGAAGCCCACAGATGCCTCCGCTGCGATCTCCGGTTCACGCGTATGAAAGACGATGTTTCATCAGCTGCCTGCGCGGGCGCGGAAAGAGAACGTGTATGATCCGGTTAACCATCAACGGTCTGGAAGTCTCGGTTGAAGACGGCATGACGGTGCTGGAAGCCGCCGAGTTTCTTGGATTTCCCATTCCGACCCTGTGCCACATGGACGGCCTGTCGCCGTACGGAGCCTGCCGCCTGTGCGTGGTCGAAATTGGCGAGGGGCCTCGGGCCAAACTGGTGAGTTCCTGCAGTTATCCGGCGGAAGAGGGCCTCATCGTGCGCACGGCGTCGACGCGCGTGCTCCGCGCGCGCCGGATGATCATCGAGCTGCTGCTCGCGTCCTGCCCGCAATCCAAAATCATCCAGGACCTCGCCGCCTCGCTCGGCGTCACCCGGCAACGCTTCCGCCAGGAACACGAAGACTGCATTCTGTGCGGGCTGTGCGTGCGCATGTGCGAAGAGCAGATGATGGCGAAAGCCATCGGGTTCCGGCATCGCGGCGACCAGCGCAGCATCGGAACGCCGTTTGACATCAAGTCCGACGAATGCCGGACCTGCGGCGCGTGCATGTATGTCTGTCCCGCATGCCAGCTCCGCTGCACCTATACCGAACCCGATAAAGCCGTGTGCGGCGGATGCGAAAACCTCTCACCGCCCTGCGTGGATAAAGAACCTTTCGACGATATGATGTGTTATATGAACCCCTGCGTGGCCTGCGAGCTGCAACAGGATTGATCGACGGAAAGGATACGACGATGGCGAATACCTTCTCGAAAGTGAATGCGTCGGCAGCCACCCTAACCAAGAACCGCACGGTCGGGTCCGTGGTCCCGTCGTCCGGGCTCTGCGTGACCTGCGTGGACGGCTGCATCGGCATGTGCGAGGTCGGCAAATCCGCCTACCGCGGCCATGAAGTCCTCTATCCCCAGCCGTTCGGCGTCATCACCACCGCGGCGGAAAAGATGTATCCCGTCGACTATTCCCATTTCAACATCATGGGCACGGCGGTCGGCGCGCACGGAATCGAAGCCGACAGCGACAAGGCCGTCTTCCCGGCCGTGAACCTCGAGGTCCGGTTCGGGCACGACAAGGGAATCAAATACCGCTATCCCTGGCACATCCCCGGCATTGGCTCGACCGACGTGGCCAAAAACAACTGGGAAGGCCTGGCCATCGGCTCCGCCCTCGCCGGAACCGGGCTGACCATCGGCGAGAATGTCGTCGGCATGGACGACGGGGCGGTGATCAAGAACGGCCGTGTCGTCGACACCGTCGACCTCAAACGCCGCGTGAAACTCTACCAGGAACACCAGATCGACGGCTATGGCGCCATCATCGTCCAGGCAAACGTCGAGGACAGCCGTCTCGGCGCGCTCGAATACGCGATCGAGAAACTCAATGTGCAGTGCGTTGAGCTCAAATGGGGCCAGGGCGCGAAGGACATCGGCGGCGAGGTCAAAATCGACAATCTCAAGAAGGCCCAGCTGCTCCACGAGCGCGGCTACATCGTGTTGCCCGATCCCACCGACCCCGACGTGATCAAAGCCTTTGAACACGGCGCGTTCAAGGCCTTCGAACGCCATTCGCGCGTCGGAATGGTCGATGAAGAGGCCTTCGCCCGGCGCATCGCGGAGTTGCGGAACGCGGGGGCGCGCTACGTCTTCCTCAAGACGGGCGCCTACCGCCCGGCCGACCTCGCCCGCGCGATCCTGTTTGCCTCCCGGTACAAGCTCGACCTGCTCACCGTCGACGGCGCCGGCGGCGGCACCGGCATGAGCCCCTGGCACATGATGAACGAATGGGGCATGCCCCCCGTATACCTCCACTCCCTCTTGTACCAGTTCGCCCAACGCCTTTCGAACCGCGGCGACTATCTCCCGGCCCTCGCGGTGGCCGGCGGATTCTCCTTCGAAGATCACATCTTCAAGGGTCTGGCCATGGGCGCGCCCTTCGTGAAACTCGTCGGCATGGCCCGCGCCCCCGTCGCCGCCGCCATGGTCGGCAAGACCATCGGACGCACCATCGACACCAACAAGGTCCCCGTCTACATCTCCCGGTTCGGAAATTCCAAGGACGAGATTTTCGTGACCGCCGTCGAACTCCGCAGAAAACTGCGCGACGCCAGCTTCGACCAGATCCCCACCGGAGCGCTGGGCCTCTACACCTACTACGAGCGCCTCGGCCAGGGGTTGCGTCAGCTGATGGCGGGAAGCCGGAAATTCTCCCTCGAACACATGTCCCGCAATGACATCGCCTCGCTGACCCCGGAGGCCGCGGAAGTGTCCGGCATCCGCTATATCATGGACGTTGACCGCGAAGAGGTGGACAGCATCCTCGGCTGAGTACCGTCCGCCCCATCCCGAGTGAGATCGAGCCGTCGCCGGCACCCGGCGCGTAAGCGGTGACGTGTGCCTTCGTGCTCCGGCCGCATTCGGGCGCGTGGCCGCGTTCCGGAGCGTAACGTGGCTCAGGTCTCGGGTTCGACGGTCTCGGCGGGCTGGTCCTGTTTCGTCTTCCATTTGAGCCAGCCCCGGCGGAAATCGTCGTACGACGTGCCGTCCCAGTGAAGCACCTGGCCGGCCTCTTTCAGGGCCGCCAGGTATCGCGGCAGGTCAATGTCCTGAACCGCGGCCTCTTCTTCGATGGCACGAACGGCGGCAATGCCCGCCGATTCGCCCAGGATCATGTACGTCGGTTCCATCCGCATCGACGACAGAGCCACGTGCGAGGCCGACAGGCACACCGGCACGAGCAGGTTGCGGCAGTCCTCGCGTTTGGGCGTCAGGGACCGGTACGCAATGGGATACGGCCCCGGGGACACCAGCTCGTTGGTTTCCCCTTCGGTCGCCACCTTGCCGTCGACCACCACGAGCCGGCAGGGATAGATGTCCACGAAATAGAACCCCAGACCGACCGGATCGTCGATGCGGGTTTCGTACGCGAGATCATGCTGGGTCATCACATACGCGCCCAGCATGCGGCGCGCCAGCCGGATGTAGAGCTGGGGCGGGAAATCCTCGCTGTCGGGATATTCCCCCGGCTTAAGCGTCTGCGTCGAGCCCGTCAGCGCATGCATGATCCTCACGTGCTCACTCCATTCGCGCCAGATGGCCGACCGCTCCCGCCAATCCGCCTCCGCGTACCCCGACTGCCGACCGGGGATGCCCCCCGAGATCACGCTTTGCCGGTTGTAGTTGCCGTTGGGCCATCCCACAAACGCCCGGTTCGTTTCCAGCGCCCTCCGCACAAGCGCATAGCGCGCGGCGTATTCCTCCGACGGCGCCGGCACGGGACGCCCCTCGCCCGGGCCGACAAACTGCAACCGGAAGTTGTAGGCCATGGTATGGCGTGACGCGCTGCCGGCAGGGCCAACCGGTTCAGGATCAATCATCGGCAACAGCCCGCTGGACGGATCCCCCGGCCGCACATACGGGTCCAGGTCAAAAGACCGGAGGTTGCGCACCCCCGCGAGCGATTCGTTGTAGGCCGCCGCCGATTCGCGGCCCACGCACCAGGGAACCCCCGCCCCGGCCATCAGATCGCCCTCATAACTCGCGTCAATAAACACCCGCGCGCGGATTCGCGCGGCCGCGGGCCCGGTAGCCTCCGCCGCGGGACAGCCGTCGATCCCCGGCGGGGCATAATCCAGCGTGATCGAAACGAGCCGGCCCCCCGCCGTCTCCACCGAGCCGAGCCGGTGCTCGTACAGAACCTGGAGACCGTGTGTGTCGGCCAACCTTCGAAACAGATCGCGAAACGCCTGCTGGCGCTCGTGAGGAGACTCCCCGCCAATCCGGTCGTCCTCCTCGAGCATCATCTTGGTGAGCCCGCCGATGTCACGCGGATACTTGCAGTCAATGCTGACGCGCAGTCCGCCCCCTACCATACCGCCGAGCCAGCGGGAAGGCTCGGCAATCACCACGGACCTGCCCGCCCTAGCCGCCGCAACGCCTGCCATGACGCCCGACGCGGTCCCTCCATAGACACACACATCCGCCTCGTAACGCGCCGGTTCCGAAGCCGCCGGCAACGCCGCGGCCAGAAACAGAACACAACCCGCCAGACCGGCACAACACCTCTTCGTCATCGTCCTTCACGATCCTCTTCAGTCCCACATGCTGCGTTGCCTGCCCATTGCAACAAAGACCGCCACGCGCTCCCGGCGCGCGTGGCGGCATGCAAAACACAACGTGTTGCCCGGCGTTCTAGGCCTTGCCCAGCTCTTTCCGGTGCGCCCAGACTTTCTCAAAGGCCGCCACGTACTGTTCCACCAGTTCCGGCTGATCCGAGGTCCAGTACGGCAGGTGAATGGCGGTCCGGTTGACCTGGTCGCAGCCCGGCACCGAGCCTTCCTCCGGCAGCACCGGCATGTGGCGCCACCACTTGGCCTCCTGGAAGACCGGGTAGGTGTGCAGGAGCGTCCACGTGCATTCACTGACGCTCACGCCTTCGGCCTGCAGCGCCTTCACCGCAGCCGAGCGCGACATCCCCGCCTTCTTCTCGTCAATGAACATGGGGTTGTTCGCGTAATACACCCGGTCAATGTCAGGGCGCGCATACTGCTCGGTAAGCCCGGGCAATTCCAGCAGGCGGTCATTCAGGCGACGGATCTGGGCATTCCCGGCCGCGTTCCGCTCATCGAGCCCCTTGAGCTGGATGCGGGCGAGGATGGCCGAAACCGGATGCATCCGCAGCTTCGACCCGAACGCCGTGCCCTGGTACTTGCGGTACGGGCTGTCTTCCGGGAACGTCCGCGGCAAATCGTAGTTGCCGTACGCGGTCGCCCGTTCGTAATCCCCCTGTTCCTTGTAATTGGCAATTCCGCCCTCGATCGACGGCAACGGCTTCGACATCTGCAGGCTGAAACCCGCCATGCGGCCCCAATTCCCCGTCAGCGTGCCTTTGACCCGCGCGCCGTGGGCATGACTGGCGTCTTCCACCACCACCAGCCCGTGCTCTTCGGCAAACGCGCAGATCTCGTCCATTTCGCACGGAAGACCATACCAGTGGACCGGCATGACCGCCTTCGTCTTGCTCGTCAGCCGTTTCTTGCAGTCCTCGACCGACAGATTCATCGTCCGCGGATCCACATCCACGAACACCGGCGCCAGGTCGAAGAAGCGCATCGGCACCACCGGAAACCACGTGCTGTAATCGGGCACCAGCACCTCGCTTCCGGGCGGAAGCTCCAGCGCAAACAGCATCGAGGTCAACGCGCTTGTTCCGTTGCAGTGCGCCTTCACATACGGGCATTCATGGTAGGCTTTCCAGGCTTCCTCAAACTCGGCCACGGGCCCGTAGCCGGGAGCCTTCAACAACTCCGACACCAGCCCGATCTCCTCGTCGCCGTACAAGGGCCACTTCGTCGCGTCCGCCACCTCCGCCGTGACCGCCTTCGGTCCCCCGTTCAGCGCCAGCGCCACTTTCTTGCCCCGCGCCGCCAGGACGGACCGTTCCTTACCCGCCCCCGCGAGATACAGCCCGACGCCCAACGCGCCTGCCGTCTTCACAAACGCCCGGCGCGTCGTCCGGGAACCGCTCGGTGTCGCATCCATCTCTCGTACCTCCCATAATATCCGGTTCATCACCCAGTCTGGGTAACATCATGGCCCAATCCTTGCAGAGAATCAATAGACGCAGCCTCAGCTGTCTAGCGCCTGATCAGCGACCAGCGTCTTCAGCCGACGGTTTTCTTCCACAAGCTGTTTCAGCCGGCGCACGTCCGACACCTCCATGCCGCCGTACTTCGTCCGCCACCG
>JAAYAQ010000296.1 GCA_012719295.1 Candidatus Hydrogenedentota bacterium
CACCAGGGCGACCTGACCTGGGTTGACGGCAAGGTCTACGTCGCAGTGAACCTGGGGAAGTTCAACCAGGAACCCGGGCAGGCGGATTCGTGGGTGTATGTGTACGACGCCCGGGATCTCACGCTGCTGGAGAAGCGAGCCGTGCCGGAACTGGTGCATGGCGCCGGAGGAATGGCCTTTCATGACGGAAAGTTCATCGTCGTCGGAGGCCTGCCGGAGGGCTACACCGAAAACTACGCCTACGAGTACGACCGGAACCTGGACTTCGTGCAACGGCACGTGATCAACAGCGGTTATACGAAAATGGGCATCCAGACCGCGTGCTGGTTTGACGGCGCGTGGTGGTTCGGATGCTATGAGAACGAGAAGGGGCTGCTGAAAACCGACGAGCAGTTTAATCTGCTGGGGCGGTTCACCCCCAATTACTCCGTTGGTATCGCGCCCTGGACGGACGGCAACTGCCTTCGTGGCGTAACCGTTCCTCTGGAGAACAAACAGCACCGCGGTGCGGCCGTCGTGGACCTGCCGGGCAAGGCGTCGGAGACCGCGGCGAAATAGCGCCGGGCGCCCGCGAGGCGCCCCGCGGATTCGTCTCCCCTGAGACGGAAAAGCCCCCGCGAAGCGCCTGGCTTCGCGGGGGCAGGATAGCAGCCCATGGGTTCGCGGGACGAAGGTCTACTTCTTCGCGCGGGCTTTTTTCTTCGCGGCGGTCTTCTTGGCAGCCGCTTTCTTGGCGGGCTTGCGCGGCCATTCGATGGCGGCCTGAGCTGCCGCGAAACGCGCGATCGGCACGCGGAACGGGCTGCAGCTCACGTAGTTCATACCCACACGGTGGCAGAACTTGACCGACTCCGGCTCGCCGCCGTGCTCGCCGCAAATCCCGACCTTGAGGTCCGGACGCGTGGAGCGGCCCTTCTGGATGCCGATTTCGACCAACTGACCGATGCCTTCCTGGTCCAGGACCTGGAACGGGTCTTCGGCCAAAATCTTCTGGTCGAGGTAAAGGGGCAGGAAACCGCCGACGTCGTCGCGTGAATACCCGAACCCCATCTGGGTCAGGTCGTTGGTGCCGAAGCTGAAGAACTCGGCCACCCCGGCAATCATGTCGGCCGTGAGCGCGGCGCGGGGAATTTCGATCATCGTGCCGACCATGTACTTCAGCGTGATCTTGTGGGCCTTCTGCACCTCATCCGCTACACGACGGATGATCGCTTCCTGATGGGCCAGCTCTTTGACCGTCCCTACCAGAGGCACCATGATTTCCGGGAACACCTTGACCTTCTTTTTCTGCAGCTCGGCGGCCGCTTCGAGGATAGCGCGCGCCTGCATCTCGGTGATTTCCGGATAGGCGATCCCGAGGCGGCATCCGCGATGCCCGAGCATGGGATTGAGCTCGTGCAGCTCGTGAATGCGGGCCTTGATGCGCGCGGGCGGCACGTTGATCCTCTTGGAAAGATCCTGGATTTGGGCGTCGTCCAGCGTGACGAACTCGTGCAGCGGCGGATCCAGCAGACGCACCGTGACCGGTTTGCCTGCCATCGCCTTGAAGATGCCGAGGAAATCCGCCTTCTGATACGGCAACAGCTTCATGACGGCGTTGCGCCGGGTAGCCTCGTCTTCGGCCAGGATCATCTCGCGCATGTGGATGATGCGGCTGGGGTCAAAAAACATGTGCTCGGTGCGGGCCAAACCGATACCTTCGGCCCCGAACTTGGCCGCCTGTTCGGCGTCCGCCGGGCTTTCGGCGTTGGTGCGGACGTTGATCTGGCGCACCTTGTCGGCCCACGCCATCAGCGTGGCATAGTTCTTGTCGCGCTCGGGCTCGGCAGGCAGCACCGGGACGCGGCCTTCATAGACCTTCCCGAGCGTGCCGTTCATCGAGATCCAGTCGCCTTCCTTGATGGTCTTGCCATTGACGGTGATCATCTTGCCGGCGAGATCGATGTGAAGCGCGCCGCATCCGACGATGCAGCACTTGCCCCAGCCGCGCGCGACCAGCGCCGCGTGACTGGTCATGCCGCCCTTGGCGGTAAGGATGGCTTCGGCCACGTGCATGCCGTGGACGTCTTCGGGCGACGTCTCGTTGCGGACCAGAATGACCTTCTTACCCTGCTGCGCCCATTTTTCCGCCTCATCCGCGGTGAGGACCACCTGGCCTACGCCGCCGCCGGGCCCCGCCGGAAGACCGCTGGCAAGCACCCCAGCCCGCTTCTCTTCCTTCGGGTCGAGCATCGGGTGGAGCAGCTCATCGAGCTGAAGCGGGTTGACGCGCATGATGGCCGTGTCGCGGTCGATCAACCGCTTCTCCGCCATCTCGACGGCCATGCGGACTGCCGCGGTGCCCGTGCGCTTCCCGGTGCGGGTCTGGAGCATGTAGAGCTTCTTGTTCTCGATCGTGAACTCGATGTCCTGCATGTCCCTGTAGTGGTTCTCAAGCCGGTTGCGAATCGCGAAGAGTTGCTTGTAGAGATCCGGCCACTGTTCCTCAAGCGACACCATGTCCTTGCTTTCGGAGCGCTTCGTGGCTTTGTTGAGGGGCTGCGGGGTCCGGATGCCGGCCACCACGTCTTCGCCCTGGGCGTTGACCAGCCACTCGCCGAAGAACTGGTTCTCGCCGGTGGCCGGGTCGCGCGTGAACGCGACGCCCGTCGCGGACGTGTCGCCCAGATTGCCGAATACCATGGACTGGACGTTGACGGCGGTGCCCCACTCATCCGGGATGCCTTCAATGCGGCGGTAGGAGATGGCGCGGCGGCCGTTCCAGGACTGGAACACCGCGCGGATGCCTCCCCACAGCTGCTCGTTGGCATCGTCGGGGAACGGCTTGCCGATGGTCTTCTTGACGATGTCCTTGAACTCGTCACAAAGGGCCTTGAGGTCCTCGGCGTTGAGGTCGACATCCTGCACGACGCCCTTGCGCTTCTTCATGGCATCCATGGCATGCTCGAGCTTTTCACGCACGGAATGGCCGTCTTTCGGAGCAATGCCGGCCGCCTTTTCCATGACCACGTCGGCATACATCATGATCAGGCGCCGGTACGCGTCATAGGCAAAACGCTCATCACCCGACTGGCTGATCAGCCCGGGAAGGGTCTTCGAGCAGAGGCCGACGTTCAGCACCGTGTCCATCATGCCGGGCATCGAACGGCGCGCGCCCGAGCGGACCGACACCAGCAGCGGGTTCTTGACGTCGCCGTATTTCTTGCCCATGACCTTCTCGACTTTCGCCATGGCCTTGTTGACCTCGGGGATGAGGCTCTTGGGCAAGCTCCCTTTGTTCCGATAGTACTCTGTACACATCTCGGTGGTGATCGTGAATCCCGCGGGCACGGGGATGCCCAGATTCGACATCTCCGCGAGATTGGCGCCCTTGCCGCCGAGGAGATTCTTCATCTCGGCCTTGCCTTCGGCCTTGCCACCGCCGAAGAAATATACGTACTTTTTCGCCATCTTCCGTCTCCTTCTCTGTTGCATTGGGAGCATGCCATACTGCTTCGGGCCCGTGGGCACTCATGCAGCACTCTCAGTCAAAACACCACCGCGAACCCTTCCCCGATCGCAGTCCCATCATATCGCGGACATTCAGGCAGAAGTGACGATAGTATACTGAAGAGGACGAGGCCGGTTCAATTTCCCGGCGCGCATCGCCCCAAGCCACACGGGCTTCACTTGAAAGAACCGGTGCGCTCCAACGCCCGGCGCTTGCCACAACGCACTGGCGCGTCCTTAACGCGCCCTGCGCCCCCAGACGCGCCGAATGATCCGGTCTTCTCAGCGTCGGCACGCTTCCGCCGGAATCCGCCCCGTGCACAACTGGACACATCCGCAATCGAAATGGGATAATGCACACATGGGCGTGCCCAAGCCCCCGCGCGGCACGCAAACACGGATCCAGCGGACAATGCCCGCGGACCTTCCTCTTCAACGCGCCTGTAGCTCAGGAGGATAGAGCATCGGCCTTCTAAGCCGAGGGTCGTGCGTTCGAATCGCACCAGGCGCGCCA
>JAAYAQ010000297.1 GCA_012719295.1 Candidatus Hydrogenedentota bacterium
GAGGGTATCCATCTGGATAGCGGGAAACTTGGCCAGTTCCCGGAATTGTTTGAGGGATTCCTCGCTTTCGACGAACATGAACGCGATAACGGTGGGAAACTCGGCAACATAGAGCATATCGTTCAGCAGGGGGGTTTCGGCGCGGCATTCGTCGCAGGTATCGCTGAGGAACGCGATCAGGTATTCCCCCTGCGACGTGTCGTAGACCTGCCCTTCGTGTTCAACGTTGAATACCAGGGTGGGCCCGTCCTGTCCGCCGGGGTTTCCGCCCACCTGCTCGAACGGGGCGTGGAAGAGTCCCGCGACCAGCACCAGCACGCTGGAGGCCAGGACTGCGGCGCCTTTCAGCAGGGGGTGTTGCCAGATGGCGCCCTCAATGCGGGTGTGACCGGACCGGAGGCCGTACCAGGCCAACGCGGTCAGGACAAGCAGCACGGCGTTCTTCGCGGTGGTGGCGCCGGGGCCCAGGGGCACCAGCGAGCCGAAACAGCCGCAATCCTCGAGGTCATAGAAATACCACGAATACAGCACGAGCCCGGTGAATCCCACGAGGGTGGCGGCGACGGCGGCGAAGGTCCACCCGCGAAGCCGCAACCCCACAAGCATCGCGACCCCCAGCAGGGTTTCCCACGCGACCGATCCGACGGCGGCGGCCATAAGCGCCCCGGGGGCCGTGAGCACATGGTAATAGCGAATCTGAAACGCGAAGGCCTCGAGGTCCCACGCCTTGAGCGCCGCGGCCAGGACAAACACGATGCCCAGGACCTTCTCCGCGGTCAGGCCCGTCCACCAGAGCGTTGTGCGGTGTTCGTCGTTCATGGCCCGGATCATACTAAGGGGCGACGGGCAGTATCAACGCGCTGGGATGGCGCACGCCCGTGTAGACCGTGTTCGCGGCGACGGCCATGGGCTCGCCTTCGACAGGGAAATCCTTGCCGGTGTTCGGGTTAACCTCGAACCGGGGGAAGTTGCTGCTCGACACGTGCAGCCCGATGCGGTGGCCCGTGTTGAAGATCAGGCTGATGGACCACAAGTCGATTTCGATCTCGGCAATCTCTCCCGGCAGCAGGTAGTCGGGCAACTCGCAACCGTGCCGGAATTTGAGCCGCTGGATGCCGTCGAGCATGAGAATTTCGCGGCCGTCCGGGTAGATATCGAGCAGTTTCGCCGTGAAATCGGTGTCCCGGGCGTCGGTGGACACATACAGGCGCACCGTCACGCGCCCGGTAATCTCGAGAGGCGCGGAGAGGGGCTCGGTGGCGAATTTGAGGACATCCGGCCGGTCGCTCACGGGCCGCTGGTCGTATACCCCGGGCTTGTGGAGCAACGTGGCGCCGCCCAGTGACGGCACCGGGTTCGCGGGATCATATATAAAGGTAAGGCCGCCCGGACTGTCCGCGACCTGTTCGGCGTGGAGCGCCCCGTCCGGGCTCAGGTAGAAGGGGGTGGCCTTCGTGGGAAACGGCGGCCAGTCGCTGGCGGTTCGCCATTCGTTGCCCGGCGCGTCCGGGTCCGACAGGTCGCCCACGGTGTAATACTGGACGGCGGGCTCGTCCATGATGCCGTTCTGCTCTCCGAGGAGCCAGTACCGGAAGAACCGCTGGGTGTACTTGTTGAAGTCGACGTCGTCGAAGTTCTCCGCGAGGGTCACGTCGCCGGGATCGCGTTTGACGCCATGCAGCCACGGACCCATGATGAGTTTCTGATTGCCGCGGGCCGGCGGCGCGCCCTCGTACTGGCGCGACATGAACGCTTCCAGGGTGCCTTGCCCGAAACAGTCCCACCAGCCGCCGACATGCACGGCGGGCGCCGTCACCCGGTCCGCCGCGCTCTCGGCGTCGAAGCCGCGCCAGAAGGCGTCGTACGACGGATGCGCCTTCCACAGTTCAAGCACGTGCGGGAGTTTCTGCGCGGCCAGCCAGCCCTCCATCATCTCTTTGCGGAACACGCCCCCCTGGTAGGTGAGACGGCCATAGACCGAGGCGGGCGCCACAACGATGCCCTGGCATGTGATCCAGGGCGTGGCCGGGGCCGCAAGAATCTGCACGATGCCCAGTGCCGACCCTCCCTGGGTGGCGATCTTGCCGTTACACCAGGGCTGCGCGCGCAGCCACGCGACCGTATCGGCGCCGTCCCGCGCCTCGCCCCATCCATCCGCGAAGAACCCCATGTCGGTGCCCTCGCTGTCCCCGCGGCCGCGGCAGTCCTGGACGGCGAACGCGATGCCCTTTTCGAGCCAGGCCGGCCCCCATTGAGGACCGAATCCACGGCCGTAGACGCTCCGGGCCAGCACGACGGGGCAGGGGCCGCCGCCGTCGGGGAGGTAGATCTCCGTGGCGAGGCGGACGCCGTCGCGCATGGGGACCATGACAACGGTAGACGGAGGCGGCGGGGCCGGTTCCTCCGCGGCCATGGC
>JAAYAQ010000298.1 GCA_012719295.1 Candidatus Hydrogenedentota bacterium
GGATACGCCGAGACCGTCCAGCGCATTCACGACGGCGCCATCGGCGACGTGGTCTGCATTGAAGAAAATTTCCTGCGCGCGCCGTACGTGATCATCGACCGCGCGCCGGAGCTCACCGAACTCGAATGGCAATGCAGCACGCAGTACCATTTCCGCTGGCTTTCGGGAGACGATGTTCCGCAATCGCTCGTGCACAATCTGGATCGCGCGAGCTGGGTCTTGCACAATGCGGTGCCGGTAAAATGCCACGGGCTCGGCGGACGTTCCTCGATGACGGCGCCGATTTTCGGCGACGTGTTCGACCACCACTCCGTCGTGTACGAATTCGAGAACGGCGTAAAGATCTATGCCTTCTGCCGCACAACCGAAGGCTGCTACGGCGAATCATCGAGCACCGTCTACGGCGCCAAAGGCAAGGCGTCTATCATGAACGCGCAGATCTGGGGCGAGAACCCGTGGCGCTGGGAAGGCGCCTGCGACCCGTACCAGACCGAGCACGACGTGCTGTTCAAGGCGATCCGGGCGGGAGAGCCCGTCAACAACGGCGGCTACATGGCCCGAAGCACCCTGATCGGCGTCATGGGCCAGATCTCCTGCTACACCGGCGAAGAGCTCACGTGGGAGCAGGTCAGCGCGTCCGATTTCTACTACCCGCCGTCGCCCGAAGCCTGCCGCGACGGGATGGAGCCGCCGGTCGTGCCCGGTCCCGACGGCAGTTATCCCGTGCTCCGGCCCGGGTTCACCCGCTTGCTCGAATCCTGACCGGTGTGCGGCGCGCTCCGTACGTTTTCGGAAGAAGCCGTCACCGGTTCAACCCGAATACGGGCGTGTCAGGCAGCGACCCTGCCACGGGCGCGACCACCGGTTCGCCCTCCCATGCGGGATCGAGCAGGAGCGCTGTCTGGCCTGTGCGCAGGCCCAGTTCGTAGCGGTTGCCGCCCAGGGCGGTGAGCGTCACGCCTGCGCCGGCCTCGAGCCGGGGACTGCCGCTGAAGTCCGCCCGCACGCGGCAGGGTTCACCGGCCAGGCTGGACACTTCGACCCACGCGACCCGGCCCCCGGCACGGGCGGCGCTCACCAGGAACGCGCCCTGCGCGCGCCAGTGATAAAAGACGGCGTCGCGCCACGCGTCCGGCGCCGCGGGAAAGACGCGAATCAGCGGCCCGTCGGGGGCGTCCCAGCTTTGAATGAGCATGTCGTGGATCGACTGCGCGGCGGAAAGCGGCGTCTCGATGACGGGTCCGGCTTCGCGGTACATCGTGTTGGGTTCGATGAAGCGCTTGAATGCGTTGAGGTAGTCCAGCGCCCGCTGCCCGTCGCCGATGGAGGCGGCGATCGACGCGCCGCCCGTGAAGGAATAACCGAACAGCGCGTCGGGAAAACTGTGCCAGTGGTCGAGGGAGCGCAGGATCCGCATGCGGCCGTCGGACTGTTCGGCGTTCACCTGATAGAGCGGATAGATCATCAACAGGTGCGAGTAATGCCGGTGACTCGAATCGAGCGGCACGTCACGGGCGATCAGAAACCCCTGGCCGCCTTCGGGAAACGGTGCGAGCTTCTCGACAATGCGCCGCCACTCGGGCGTTAACGGATCCTCCAGCCCGAGCCGGGCGGTGATGTCCAGAAGCGTGTCCGCACCCCAGCGGAGCAAGGCCAGGTCGTAGTTGCAGTCCGGACCGCTCTTGTACTCGGGCGAGCGCGTACGCGGAAGGTGCAGGCGTCCGTCCGGACCCTCTTCGAGGAAGTGGCGGTGATAGTTCACCGTGCGGCGCAACACAGGATACAACGACTCGCGCAGGAGACCGTCGTCCATGGCCATGCGATAGTGCAGCCAGACGTTGTGGCAGGCCCACAGGAGGTTGCCGACTTCGGGGTCGCCTTCGTCGCCGGGACGTTCGACCAGGCTCGGGTAAAACACGCCCCCCACGAGCCGCGCGGTCGAGGAACGGTACACCCCGGCGGAATCGTCGCGATACGCCGGCCGCACGTTCGCGATCAGATTGGGCAGGTGTTCCCGAAGACCGTTTGGCAACGGTTCGGCGAGTTCGAGATGGTTGGAGGTGTACATCGGCCAGTAGGTCAACTGGACATTGAGGTTCCACCAGATCCCCGGCCAGGGCGTCGGCTGGTCCCACGGCCCCTGGATGCCGAGGATCACGCCGTCTCGCCGGGTCGCGGCCCGAAGCTTGTAGAGCTGGTTCCAATAGAAGCTCTGCCAATAAGGATCGGATACGGAAAAGAAGCTCTTCCTGTAATGGTCGAGCCAGGCGGCCCGGTGGGTTGCGAGGAAGTCCTCCCGCGGCGTGTCCGACGCGGCCCGCACGGCCTCCACCGCCTGTTCCGCGACGGCCTGCGGATCGCCCGGCCACGCGTACTGCGTGCTGATGAACAACGCATGCCAGCCGTCGTGGCGGGTCTCGAGCCACGCCGTCGCATAGGCCCCCTCGCTCAGCGGCTGCACCCAGACCGGGACGCCGCCGCATTCGGTCTGGCGTCCGGCGGGATTGGGCCGCCACGTCTTCTTGCGCTCGGGATCGGGCTTCACCGCCAGGCGCGGGTGAAGCGCCTCCTTCGGGCTCCACTGCAGGACGCTGTCCGCCTCGCCCCCCTCGCCTTTCCAGCGCACGAGAATGGCCATCTGATCCGCATGCACGAGCGTCGTGAACGCGATGTGGCCCGCGCTCGTGTGGATTGTCCCGCCCGCTTCCGCGTTGAGCAGGTCCAGGCGCATATCGCATCCCGTTACCTCGCCCTGCGTCCGCAGCAAGAAGCTCCCGATCGGCAGGCGTCCCATGCCGTAATTCATGGGCCGGTAATCTTCGACGTCGCTCCGGCCCACCTGCCATTCGACGGTGCGTTCATCCACTTTGCGGAGCAGCGTGCCCAGCATGCCGTTGCCGAGGTAGGGGGCTTCCCACCAGTTCTCGGGCATGCGCTCCCACACGGGATCGGAGGCAGCCAGAAACGCCGGCCAGTCCACCGCGTCCCGTACGCCGCCGGCCCGCGCGGCCGCGCCCGCACTGAGCGCCAGGCACACGCACACGCGAAACAGCCCCAACTGGCAAAGGGTCTGCGAAGCACTTCGGATCTCTGCATGCGGCCGCGAATGGTTCATATCGGGTGCCTCGTCTCCGGGTTGACAGAACGCCCTGACGGGCGGGGATCGCTCAATTCGGCCGTTCGCTGGTCGTCAGCCAGTTTTCATTGAATACGGTGTGTTTGATCGAAAAGCGCCGGTAGGTGTACGTGAGATGGATCCGGCCGTCGGACGCCTGCAGGATGCTGGGATACGAAAACTCCCCCCAATCGGCCTCGAGCGTGCGCAGGTTCGTCCAGGTGGCGCCGCCGTCGTCGGACTGAATGAGGTTGAACGGGGTGCGATCGTCGCCGTCGGTGTCGTTGAAGGCGAGGAGGATGCGGCCGCTCTTCAGCCGGGTCATGCAGATGCCGGAGCCGGGGTTTTTCAGTTCCGTCGCCTCGGAGTCCGACCAGGTTACGCCGCCGTCCGGCGAGAGGCTTTGCCGAATCCGCGGACTGCTCCGCATCAGCATCAGGAGCTCTCCCGAATCGCGCTGGATGACGGTCGGCTGGCTGCCGCCCCGCACGTACCCGCTGCGCGCCCACGTGGGCCCGGCGGGATCCAGGAACAGCAGATACGAGCCGCCGTGCGCCTGGCGTCCTTCGCCGCTCATGGGAATGGCGAAACGCCCGTCCGCGAGCGTGAGCGGAAGGTTCCGCGGGAGCGAGCCGAACCCGTCCGGTACTTCGGCGTCGGCGCTCCACGTCACGCCGTTGTCGTCGGACGTGCGGTACATCAGCCGGCACTCGCCCCAGCCGCTGCCGCGCCGGATGGGCCGTTCCGATTCCATGCGCCCCCAGATGATCCAGAGCCTGCGGTCCGGCCCCTGGAACAGCACCGCATTGCCGGGCGGCAGGTTGGGATCGAACAGCAGGCGTTGCGGTTCCTCCCACGCGGCCTCGCCCCGGCGCTGCCGGGCCAGATACAACGCCTGGTCCTCCGAAGACTCGTAGCTGCCGCCGTACCACAGGCAGAGGATGTCGCCGTTCGGCGCCTCGGCCACCGTCGAACAGTGGTGCACGGCCGCCCCCGGGATCTTCTCGAAGATCAGTTGCGAGGTGAAATAGATGGTGCCGTATTTGTCGGGGACGGGCGTGCGCGGCGCGGCCGCGCCGATGGGATCGCCCGCAAGCGGCGCGCGCGCGGTCACGGGAGTTCCCGAAAGATGCTGCTGAATCGCGAGCTCGAGGCCTTCGCCCGGCTGACCCAGCCCGCCGTGGTAAACAAGCGCGCCGTTGGCGTCCAGCAGGAAATACTCGGGCGTGACCGTGGCGCCGAACTGTTTCGCGGCGTCCCCGCGCGGGTCGCGGTAGAGCGGAATGATCCCGCCGGTATGCTGCAGAAACGTGCGCAGCTCGTCGCC
>JAAYAQ010000299.1 GCA_012719295.1 Candidatus Hydrogenedentota bacterium
AGATTGAACACGTTCAAGGCTGCATCTTCGACCTCGCCGCGGAACGCTTCGAGCGCCACCTCGGGCGCTTTCAAGCGGTCTTCGAGGATTTCGTCGAACGCGCCAAAGGGCGCCCAGGGATTGGCCGCGCTCAGACGCAGGGGCCAGGCTCCTGTCTCACACTGTTCCGCGGCGGTTGTCGCAAGCTTCCGCAGCCGGGAAAAATCGCGGATGTCCCCCTGCATTACGTCCCGGAGTTCGCGCTGTTCCACGTCCGGCAGCGTGCCGATGCCGGCGATGCGCGTCGCGCAGGATTCGAGCCGTTCCCGGGCCTCGCGAACCTGGCCCAGAATCGCATACGCATCGGGAAGGCGCTGCGCGGTCTCCCCTACCGCGTCCAACAGCGCGGCCAGGTCGGCGAGCTCCTTCCGCAACGGCGCGATGTGGGCGCTGTGCGACCGCCGGGCCACAACGGTCTCCCCGTCGTACACGCGGCAGGCAATCTCCAACTCAACCGGCCGTCCCGCGGGAAGCGAATACCGGTCGACCACGGCGGCCGAGGCCTCCGAAATGTCAAAGGTGGCGGTGCGCGGCGTCTCCCCGCTCCGGGACGTCGTGACTTCGACGCGAAGGGGGCGCCGGCCGGGATTCTCGATGTCGAGGCGAATGGCATTCTCGCCAGCGTACATCGCGCCGAAATCCGCGGCCGTGATACGCACGCGCGACTGTTCCCCGCCCGTCTCCAACACGCCTGCGCGGGCGGAGGTGAACCGGTATTCGGGCCAGAGGACCCGCGCACCGGCCTTGGCGGAGGGCCATTTCCAGGCGATCGCGCCCCCGGATGTACACGCGTAGACCACACAGGGGGTGCCGTCGCCCAGCAGGTCCGCGATGGTGGGCGAAGCATTCGTCGGGTTGGGCATCGCGATCTGTTCTTCGAGTTCACCGTCCGCGCTGAACACATAGAGTTCGCCGCTGTAGCCCGCGGCCACGATCTCGATGCCGCCGTCGCCGTCGATGTCCGCCAGGGCCGGGGACCGCCGCGCCCGTTCGTGCACGGTGCCGGTCCACAGTTTGGCGCCATCGGGCGCGATGGCCGCCAGAAGCCCCGACAGATCGAGCGCGTAGATCTCGAGGATGCCGTCCTGGTCCGCATCGCCGGCACAGATGCTGCTGTCGATCTCCTTGGGCGTTTCAAAGCGCCACATTACCTTGCCGTTCGCATCAACGGCCGCGACGGAATTGTCGATGGCCGTGAGGATTTCCCGGGCGCCGTCATTGTTGATGTCGGCAATGATGGGCGCGGCGCCCTGCGCTTCGATATCCAGGCGCCACTGCTCCTGCCCCGCCGCGTCCAGGCAGATGAGCGGCAGCAGGGACCCCGAGATGAAGATCGACAGCGGCGCGGATTCCGACAGCCTTCCGATGGCGGGCGGATAGGTGTACCCGTGACCGCCATTATATTGCCACACGAGCTCGCCGGCCGCCGAAAGGCAGACCACATGCCCCGCCGAATCCCCGGTGACCACTTCGCGGCGCCCGTCGCCATCAAGGTCGCAGGCCGCAATCGCGGTGGTCCCCCACTCGATCGCCGAAGGCAGGCCATATGTCCAGATGGTGTCTCCGTTCTGACCCGCCAGGCAAAACACCGTGCCGGCCTGATTCAGCACGAGGATCTCCGGGAGTTCGTCTTCAACCAGGTTGACCACCGTGGGCGGCAGGCTGATGGGGGTCTGGAGACTCCGGCTCCAGATCTCGCGGCCCGCGCTGTCCATCACCACCACGCTTCCCGATACGGTGGTCGCGATGACATCCTGGCGTCCGTCGCCATTCATGTCGGCCAGCGCGGGAGAACTGTCGAAGTTGCCCAGGGGCGTCTCAAACCGCCACAGCGCTTCCGCGGCGTCAGCGCACCACGCGGCAGCGGCCAATAACGTAATCAAAAGAACCGATCTCCAGCTCATGCTTCACACTCCTGAACAGTTGAACAGCGCCTGCATTGACGATGCTTACCATAAGCGCCCGGGCGGCCATGGTCAAGCTGGTTGCATTTCCAGGGCAATTGCACTAAAACCAGACGGAAACAACCAGTTCGCCGGAAGAACAGGTGCTCTCTACCGACCCCGAGTCAGCGCATTCACAAA
Organism: Candidatus Hydrogenedentota bacterium; assembly: GCA_012719295.1. Classification (GTDB taxonomy): domain Bacteria; phylum Hydrogenedentota; class Hydrogenedentia; order Hydrogenedentales; family SLHB01; genus UBA2224. The sequence goes on from JAAYAQ010000299.1 coordinate 2,124, forward strand.
AAGAAGATGCAGATGTCCGCAGGACATGGCGTTTTTTCAACGTCATTCCGCGCAAGCAGGAATCCAGCAGGCCCGCGG
>JAAYAQ010000300.1 GCA_012719295.1 Candidatus Hydrogenedentota bacterium
GATATGGTCGCAGGGGATGACGAGGCGGCCTTTGTGCCCGCCCAGGCGCAACTGGATCCCCACGCCGGGGCCCGTGGCATACCAGGTCCATTCCGGCTTTTTGGTGGTCGCGGTAATGTCCTTTGGCGGCGCCCAGGTGAGGCCGTCGTCGTTGCTGTGCGAGACCCAGACCGTCCGCGTGCCCGCGCTCTGACCGTCGACAATGGCGCTTTCACGGTCCTGCCCGAGGTTGTGGGTCAAGAGGAGCCAGATAGCGCCGGTCGATTCGTCGACGACGGGGCAGGGGTTGCCGCAGGTGTTGGGACCGTCATCCCACACGAGCTGCAGGGCGCTCCAGGTGGCGCCATTGTCCGTGCTGCGTTTGAGGAGGAGGTCGATGTCGCCGGTGTCGCTGCTGCTTGCCTTGCGACCCTCGCAGAAGGCAAGCAACGTGCCCGCGGGAGTGGCGATTAGCGATGGGATGCGGTAGGTGTCGTAACCGTGTTCACCGGCAACGAACACAGGTTTCTGCTCCGGCAACTGAGCAGCCCGGGCGTCGATCTCGTCGAGCGCAAAACGGACGCTCATGATGTACGGTTCTTCTCCCTGCGTCCAGTGACCGTACGTGGTCGTGACGAACGTGCCGTCGGGCAAGAGTTCAAGCCCGGGGTACGACGTGTCCGCGCCCTTGGTGTTGTCGAGGAGGCGCAGGCGGTATTGCCCTTCGCGTCCGTGGACCATGTCGTCGTACGTGCCGATCCAGCCCGCGAAATCGCCTTTGGTCGGGCTGACGCGCGTCGTGTCGCGGAACACAATGACCAGACGGCCGTCGGGCGCGTATCGGGCCGTATGACGGTCGCCCGTCAGGCTGGCGGGAAGCTGCACCGGTTCGGACCACGTGGCGCCCTCGTCGTTGCTGAAGGTCACGAACGAGTTGAATTTCCGGCTGTTTTCTCGCAGCAACAGGGCGATTTGGGCGCCATCCGGCGAGCGGACCGCGCCGGGTTCGCACAGATGGGCTTCGGCATGCCGGACCACGATTTGGGGTTCGCCCCAGGTCAGACCGCCATCAGTCGAGCGGCTGGAATAGACGACGAAGGGGCCCTCCTTGCGTTCGCCCTTGAGGAAACGGCCATCGTCGTGAAAGAACGCGAGATAATCGCCGTTCTTCAGCCGTACCAGCGACGCCATCGCGACAATACCGCCAAAATCGCCGATGGGTTCGAGTTCCGACCAGGTCGTTCCGTCGTCGTCCGAGCGTGCCATGCGGATGGGATACAGGCCCGAGAACATGATGAGCCGCTTCACACCGGCCCGGTCTTCAACACGGTAGAGGGTGGGGACTTCCTGCGAGGTCGTCCAGCTCTCCGGCACGGGCAGACGCTCGCTCCAGGTCTTGCCCGCGTCGCCGCTGCGTTTCATGACGATGGCGCCCTGGCCGTGTCCCTTGGGGTATACGCAGAGCATGGTCTGGTTGTCCTCGAGCAGCACCGTGGTAGGGTGGCCGAGGTACTGGCCCGGCTCGCGATCCACCACGACCTGACGGTCCAGATCGTGCGACAGGTCGATCACCGGAATCGTATAGTACTCGGACGGGCTGGACGCTTCGCCCGCGGCCGCCAGGGGCGCCGCCAGCAGCACAGCCGACGCCAGAACGACGCAGGCGGTACAGGACCCTTCAAACGCCATCGTGGTTCCCTCCATTGCCTGGGCGACAGGACAGACCGGCTATTCGTTTACGCGCCATTCGAGGATGCCGCCCGAAAAATCCGGTTGCAGCTGCACCACAATCCGAAGCGCATCGGTGGCGATGGGCTGAAACGTTGTTTTCACCCACGCGTCTTTGACGGTTTCATAGCCCGAGGGGCTCTCGACCGGTTTCCAGGCGCCGCCGTCACGGAATTCCAGATGCCACGACGCCGGCACGCGGCACTGGCCCGCGCCGGTGTCGTCAAACCAGTAGACGTCCACCGACGACACGGTACGGGCTTCCTGAAACTCGTATTGCACCCATTCCTGCGTTCCCCGGTGGTCCCACCACGTGAAACGGGGAATGCCGTGATCGTTGGAGTTCTCCGGTTCCTGTTGATCGTTCAGGGCGGCCAGGCTGTCTCCGGGATTCACGTGCGAGGCCGCGGGGACGGCGGCCGACGCGACCGTGGGAATGGGGGGGAGCTCCGCAACGTCCGGGGTCCTCGCCAGCCACACCTGCATTTCGCCGGCGCCCCGGTGTGCCCAGCCATAGTACGGAACCAGCGTGATCCCGGTGTCCTCCACGGTCTCTTCGCCGGCGTCATTGCGCAGGCGCTTGAGTGCCCTGCCTTTCAGGACGGTGACGCCGTCGAGCAGCGCGGGGTCGTGTTCCGCGGCGAGTGCGGCGCCATCCGGCAGGACAATGTTCCTTACCTGACCGTCGTGGTCGACGCCTTCCGCGCAATACACAATTGGCCCGCGCTCGACCGCGGCCCGCCCCCGGTCCGCTTCGACATTCTCGTGCGCCAGTACCCGGCGGACAGGCATGGGAAGGTTCAAGTGTACGGTGTCGCCCTTATTCCACGAACGTTTCAGGGGCACGTACCCGTTGACCGGCTCCGATTGTTGTGGAACGCCGTTGACGCTGAGATCAAAACGTACGGGACCGGGCTCCTGGTAGCGGTAGAGGTCGCTGGGAAGCGGATGGCCCTGAGCCCAGCCGGGAATGCGCACGTTCAGCGTGAATTCCGTGGGCGTTTCCGGTTCGACGACGACCTCGATGGCGCCGTCCCACGGATACCGCCCCTTCTGCACGAACTTCACGGCGGTTCCCGCGACGTCCAGTGCGGCCTCATTGGCGATGAACAGGTTCAGGAACACCTCGCCGTCGCGCTGTCCGTAGATGTAATTGGCCAGCGACGGCACAAATCGGGCGACGTTGACGGGGCAGCACGAACAGCCAAACCAGGGGGCACGGAGCGCCGATCCGTGGTTGAATTTGTAGACGCCGTCGCTTTCAAGCGGATTGGGGTAGAAGAAGGTGTCGCCTTCGAGCGAAACGCCCGCGAGGAACCCGTTGTAGAGCGTGCGTTCGAGCACGTCGATGTACTTCCCGTGCCCGTGCAGCAGGAACATGCGGTGGTTCCAGAGAACATTGGCAATGGCCGCGCAGGTTTCGTTGTAGGCCTCCTTGTTGGGCAGGAAATAGGCCGGCCCGAACGCCTCACCCTGGCGCTGGGCGGCGGTCCCGCCCGTGATGTATATCTTGCGCGAAACCACGTCGTTCCAGATGCGGTCGAGCGGGGCGAGGTAGGCCGGTTCGCCCGTCAGCGCAGCCACATCCGCCGTCCCGCTGTAGAAATAACCGGCGCGCACGGAGTGGCCCACGGCCTCGGCCTGTTCAAGGATGGGAAGGTGGTCCTGGAGGTTCTCGCCGAACCGGGTCCGGCCGTTTTCCCGTCCGCGTTCGTCAATGAAAAACCGGGCCAGTTCCAGATAACGCTCCTCGCCGGTTTCGCGGTAGAGGCGGCAGAGTCCGATCTCGATCTCCTGGTGCCCCGGCACATTGCGGATGCCGTCCGGTCCGAACACCCGGTCAACGAGGTCCGCGGATTTCCGGGCCACATCGAGCAGGGCGGTTTTGCCGGTGGCCTGATGATGGGCCACCGCGGCCTCGTACATGTGGCCGATGTTGTACAGCTCGTGGCTCGATTGGAGGTTGGACCAGCGGGTCTTTCCGGCTCCCATGGGCGGGTTCTCGGGGTCAATGGTGCGGCAGGTGTACAGATATCCATCCGGTTCCTGGGCGCCGGCGATCTTCGCGATGAGGTCGTCGAGATAGGCGTCCAGTTTCGGGTCATCGCGCAACGCCAGGGCATACGCGGCGCCTTCCACCACCTTTACCACGTCGGAGTCGTTGAAGAAAATGCCCTCGAATTTTCCCTCCTTCATGCCCGCGGCCACGGCAAAATTGTCGATCCGGTGGGTCTCTTCGCACTTTTCGAAACAGTAGGGGATGGTCACGTCCAGGCTGGTCTTCTGCCGCGGCGACCAGAACGCATCGTCTACAACCACCCGCGTGAATGGCACGGGCCGAATGGGATAGTCGCTTGCGCCAAGCGCCGCCGTCGACGCCCCCAACAGGGTCAGAAACGCGGTGATTCGGGCCGGGTTCATATCCATCTTTCCTGTCTCCATTTGCCGAAAAGACTGTGAAACTCTGCACGGAAGCGCCAGGAAGGGGACTTTTCCGTGCTTCATGCCGGGAACCTGAGAAGCCTATCGAAATGGCCGCGTGGACGCAAGCGGGGGACGGCCGTCACCTTACCGTGACGAGGTGGCGGATGTCGGCAAGACGCTTGTCGCCGATTCCCTTGATGTTCTTGAGGTCGTCGACGCTTCGGAAGGGTGTCCGGGTACGGTATTCGATGATGCGTGACGCAAACACCGGGCCGATGCCCGGAAGCGATTCCAGTTGCGCCTGGGTGGCGGTATTGAGGTCGAGCAGGCCATCGGAGACCTGGGCCAATGGGAGGACGTTTCCCCCGCCCGAGTCGCCCGGCGCCTGAGCCGGCGGGAGGATCTCCGGCGTCCACCCGGACACGGTGTACTGGGGCGGATTGGGCGGCTGGTAGACGGGTTCGCGCGACCCGCGAATCACGCCGCGCGCGTCGGTTTGAAGCGGCCGCCCCGGGACCGTGAGGGTGGTGCCGTCCATGAGCCGGGCCGCTACGTTGATGTCCGAGATATCGGCATACTCCTCGAGTCCTCCGGCCTTGTCCAGCAGGTCCTGCACGCGCGGATCCGTTCCGGGCCGGAAGGTGTAGAGGCCGGGGGCGTGCACGGCGCCCCGTACGGCCACCCGCAAGGATTCGGATTCGGCTGGCGGCACGGACGCGGGGTCTTCGAAGAGAGGTCGAATTACCTGGGGCGGCGCGGACGGCGGCGGTTCCGGAGCGGGAAGGGGGGGCGGCGCGGCCTCCACCACCGGGGCGGTGGTCGGGGTTTCGAGTTCCGGGTCGCTGCGGTGGACAAACAGGACGATGCCGCCGAGCAACGCAGCCCCGGCAACAAACAGCAGGATCAATTGCTCTTTTCGCGTCAGATAATTGTTGAGCACGATGGAATTCTCAGCCAAAAAACTATTTACCCGCATACGCACTATGCCAGAGATCAACGCGGCGCGCAAGCCCGGGCCGGACCATGATGCTTCTCCTTGGTGGCTTGGCGGCTTTGTGTGAGGACGGTGTCGACCTCATCGCATTTCACACGAAGACACAGAGATTGTCGTGTTGACGGGCGCGAGCCTGGCATTCTTGTCTTCTGGTGGACATGATGGACGGCCGTGCCCGCGCGACGTTCCTGCCGTCAACGCCGGGGATGCAGCCGGTGTCGCCGAAATCGTCCGCATTTTCGGAGCGACACCGCGGGTGTCGAATTCGAATAGCCGGGAGGTCAGCCCGGAAATTGGCGCCGCGCCGGAACTGAGCCCCCTCAGGGACAAAAGAAAACGGGACAAATGCCGCGTTCGAATTGCATCCCGTCAGGGACGAAAGACAATAGCCCCGGCGTTGAACTCCCCTGCTCTGCCGTCCCTATGGGACTTGGCTTTTGGGGGATTGCGTGAACCCCGGGTTAAAACCCGGGGCTAGTATCCGACGTGCCTACGGCACGTTTAATGATTTCGGGTTCAACGGGGACTCCCGCCACACACCGAAATCGCGTCCCCTGGGGACGGCAGACAATAGCTCCGGGCTTCAACCTGGGGATTTGTCCCCCACGGCGATTGAGTCCCGTCAGGGACGGCAGAGAATAGCCCACCACTTTAGTGGTGGGACCCCCGCATCCCGCAAACCACGAGTCCCGTAGGGACGGCAGACAATAGGGCCACCACAATTCAGAATCGCAGGGCGCGTTGTGTCCTCCGCTGGCGGGTAAGGTCACCCGCGGCGGAAGGTTTGCCGTGTTGCCCGAGCCTTTGGGAGGCTACATCAACACCTCGGCGCCTTTGCCCTGGGCGATGAGCGAGGTATACCCCTCGAGCTTGGCCTGCATGTTGCCGTCGGTGAGGTCGAGGGTTTCCCGGCGCTCCGCCGCCATGTACGACGCCTGGCACAATTTGGTAATCTCGAGCCCGTAGCGCCACGTCGCCAGCGGCGTCAGCCCCTGGGTGAAGGCCGCTACCGCGTCTTCCAACTCGGCCACATAGCCGTAGAGATCGGCCTCATTTGGCTGCACGGCGAGCAGGCCCCGGGAGGCCGTGGCCTTTTCGAGGGCGCTTTCGGCATCGAGGACCGCCTCGGCGGCCTCGTCGCCGATGAAGACCTCGAGAGGAGAGCGCAACGTGTTGACTTCAAAGGTGTAGCCCGGTCCCAACCCGTCCATGAGCAACCGAAGGCCCTGCTTGTCGTACATCCACGAATTGGTGAACTGGCCTCGCACCAGCTGCCCGGTCTCGGGATTGCGGAACGTGATGGTGCCCGTCGCGAAATCCTCCGCGGGAACCTTGGCATAATCCACGCCCATGCGCGCGAGCAACTGTTTGCGATACTTTTCCTGGCCCCACTTGAGCAGCGCCACATCCGCGGTCACCGAGACCGGCTCCATGAACGTGAGCGGTTTGCCGACGGGAGTCAGGATGTACCACGCCACGGCGATACTGTGGCAGCCCATGTCCGAAAGCACGCCGCCGCCCTGGCGGGTGGGGTCCCAGAACCAGCCTTCGTGGGGACCGCTGTGCTCCTCCGCGCAGCGCGCCAGGGTGAGTTCCCCCATGGATTTGCGCTGCGGCTCGAGTTGCTGGAGCGCCTTCTGGATGCACTTCATGTGCAACTGATTCTCGAAATACGCATTGGGAAGCCCGGCCTCCTCGACCAGATCGACGAGGCGCTTGGCTTCGGCGACCGTGCGGCCCAACGGTTTCTCGCAGATGATGCCCTTGAGCTCCGCGCCGGCCCGTACGGCCTCGGTCACTTCTTCCATCAATTCCACCCGGACGAAGTTCGGGGCAAGCAGGGCCACCGCGTCCACGTTCTTGCACAATTCCGCCACGCTCGAATAGACCCGGCAGTCGCCGATCCCCGTCTTGTTCGCCTGGGCGGCGAGTTCCTCGGCGCCTTTGAGGGCATAGACCCCGGCAAGCTGGGCCCCCCGGACATTGCGAAGCGCCTCCGCTTGAAAGCGCGCAATGAATCCCGCTCCGATGAACCCCAGTCTCAGTTCTTTCATGATCCGGCCTCCCCGTTTGTCACCCGGTTCTCTCTCCTCCCAGTATATAGACACACGCGAGCCGGGATTCAAGCCGCGCCCCGCATCCGCGGGCTCTGCCGAGGCTGGAGGCCGGCCGGTGCCGGGAACCGGAATGAGCGGCCGGAAGCGTTTGCTGTTTGGGGGCGGTATCAGTTACCATGAGGTTCCGTGCCTGTTACCGAAACTCGTAACAGCGGTCTCTCGCCTTCTCTGAGAGACGCAACGACCTTTTTGGGGACCTCTTATGCGAATGTCATGGATTGATATGCTCGTTCTGGTGATCTACTTCGTCGCGATGGCGGCCATGGGACCCTATTTCGCGCGCAAGAACAAGACCACGGAAAACTACTTCCTCGGGGGACGCTCGTTTCCCGGCTGGCTTATCGGCCTGTCGATGTTCGCCACGTCTATCAGCTCCATCACGTTCGTGGCCTACCCCGCCGATGCGTACAAAACCGCGTATCTGCGTTTTCTGCCTTGCCTGATGCTTCCCCTGGGCATCTTCCTGGCGTCAAAGATCTTTCTGCCGTTTTACCGCCGCGCGCACATCACATCCGCGTTCGAATACCTCGAAGTGCGCTTCGGTTCGGGCACGCGCGCGTACGCCGCCACGGCGTTCGTCATCGGCCAGGTGACGCGCCTGGGCATGATCCTCTATCTCGTCTCGATGCTGGTTCAGGAAATGACCGGGCTCAACGCGTACTACAGCATCCTGCTCGGCGGCGTGATCACCTCGTTCTACACGATTACGGGCGGCATCGAAGCCGTTATCTGGACCGACTTCTTCCAGTCGTTCCTCCTATGGTTTGGCGGATTTGCCATCCTGGTCATCATCATCATGAATGTGGACGGCGGATTGAGCACGATCATCTCGGTGGCGGCAGCCGACGGCAAGTTCATGCTGGGCGACCTCGATACGGCCACGGGCGAACTCGTCCGCGCGCCCAGAGGGTTCAGTCTCGTGGATAAGACGGTGCTGATGATGCTGCTCGTCGGCCTGACCAACTGGCTGACCGAATACAGCAGCAACCAGAACGTCATCCAGAAATATGTGGCCACCAAGGACCCCAAGAACGCCACGCAAGCCATCTGGATCTGCTGCCTGTGCAGCGTCCCGACCTGGGCCTTCTTCATGTTTCTGGGAACCGCGCTGTATGTCTACTTCAAACTGAATCCCGATCCTTCCGCCCTGGCCATGCTCGACGGCACGGCACGGGCCGACTCCATCGTTCCGTACTTCGTCATACAGAAAATGCCCGTCGGCCTGTCGGGCCTGGTGATCGCGGGCGTGCTGGCCGCGGCCATGTCGTCGCTGTCGTCCAGCATCAACGCCATCTCCGCCGTGACCATTGTCGATATCTACAAGCGCCATGTCGCGAAAGACAAATCGGAACAGCACTACATGCGGGCCGCGCGCGTGGTCTCGCTGGTCGCGTCCGTGCTGATGCTCGGGTTTGCCATCGTGCTTCTGAGCGCCACGGACAAGACCCTCCAGGATACCGCCACGAAACTGGCGGCCATCCTGGGCGGCGGGCTGCTCGGCCTGTATTTCCTCGGGTTCCTGACCCGGCGCGGCGACGGTCGCGCGGTGGGCGTGGCCATTGTCTGCACGCTCGCGTTCAGCCTGTGGCTGGCGCTGGTCGAGATGAAAGTCATCGAGGGCGTGGTGCC
>JAAYAQ010000007.1 GCA_012719295.1 Candidatus Hydrogenedentota bacterium
TCACGCTGGCGGACAGCTTGTTGACACAGGCGATGAGGCGGCCATCGGCGCTCAAGGCCAGGCTCACCGGCCCGGTCCCGGTCGGAGCCGTCGAAATGGGGTCCCCCGCGGCATTGAGTTTCCAGATCTCTTCCCGATCGTAGGCCGCTACGAACACGACGGCGTTCGAACCATCCACAACAATATCGCGCAGGGTGGCGTCCGAGGGATGCCGGTAGAAGGGATCTTGTGCAGGGGCCGAAACGGTGTGCAGCAGAACCGTCAAGAGGACAGCGGTTACGGCGAGTTTTGGGCGTGCTGGCATGAACACGGGATCACGTCTCCGGAAGAATGAACCAGAACGCGGCGACAGCCTTATGATCGCGGGCTTCTTCGGGAGAAAGCTCACGCGGGGCCGCCGGTTCCTGTTCCGAAGGCGCATTCTTCACGGCCGGCGTCGTCTCCTGGGCCTCCCGGACTTCCGGAGGCGGAGCCACGGGGACGCTCTCCTGCGGGGGCGGCGCCGCCGTCCTCGGCGGTTCCACCCGCCGGGGTTGACCGTCGCGTTCAGACGCAGAGACGTCCGGAGTCAGGTCCGTGCTGCTGACAACCCCATCGTCGACCTGCCCCAGCACAATCGCGGCCACCGTCGCAATCAGAAGTGCTTTAGTCATCGGTTCCACTCCCTGCCCCACATATTGCAGGCAAATGCGTCACGAATCAAGCGCCGTGTTCCATGAAGGCGATGGTGTCTTCCAGGGAGGCGATGGCCTCCGCTCCTCCCATATGCTGCACGGTGAGGCCGCCGACGGCATTGGCGAGTTGCCCGCTGCGATACAGTCCCCATCCGTTTACCAGACCATAGAGAAAACCCGCGCAGGAAGCATCCCCGGCGCCCGTGGTATCCACCACGTTGACCTTGTGCGCCTGGAGATGGTGCGATTCCCGGGCATCTTCGACAATCATACCGTCGCCCCCGAGCTTCAGCATGACGTACCTGGCGCCAAACGACCGGAAAAACCGGACGATGTCGCGCGGCTCCTGTTTCCCGGTGTAGTACCGGGCTTCGTGCAGGCTGGACATGACCACGTCGAGGTGAGGCAAGGCGCCTTCAATCAGCGGGAACCAGGTGCCCGATCCGTCAAAACAGGTGTCCATCGAGGTCATCACGCCGGCCTCGCGCAATTCCTGGAACACCTTCCCCATGCCCTCGCCAGTCAGACCGGGCGTGACGCCCGGCCCGCCCCAGTGAAACGCCTTTGCCTGCTTTGCCAGTGCCATATCGATGTCGCCCGGAACCGTGGTTCCGTTCGTTCCCAGGTGGTGCAGGAAGGTCCGTTCCCCCTGTGAGGTGACCAGGACGATTGTCGCGGAGGTGTGTTCCGATTTCTCCCGCCGCACGTGTACGGTGTCGACGCCCGCATGGCTGAGCGCGCCGACAATGTAATCGCCAAAGCCATCCGCGCCCAGTTTTCCGATGAGGGCCGATTTCCCCCCAAGCTGGGCGAACACCGTCGCCGTCACGGCGGCCAGACCGCCCAGGTGGATCTCCAGTTCCGGCAGCAATTGAAGATGTCCGGGTTCGGGATACTGGTCCACCGGACGCGCAATCACATCCGCGCACGCACAGCCCACAGTAATGAGTTCAAATTGCATAACGGTACGTTCTCTCCCCTGCTTTCTACGCTACCCGGGATTGCGACGGCCCCAAAACGGACAAGCAGGCCCGGCCTGTTCACAGCATCGCGGTTTGCGCCCGGGCGAATGGCCCGGAGTATACCACGACCTTTTCGGGGGCACAAAACTCCGTTGCGACTCTTCGCGGAATTCCCTTGATTTGAGGGTGTCGTGCCCCTACTATTCCGGTGCGCTGCATCGAACGAGGGATGAGGGTTCAAGCGCGTCTGGGAATCCTCTTCCATCCGTCTCTCACGGCGCCATCGTCCGTCAACAAGGAGAAGATCATGAATCGTCGCGTCGTGTACACCATCGCGGGTCTCGTCTGTTTCGGCATGGCTTTTGCCTCGAACGCCAAAGAACTGGCCGAGATCGAGAACGAACTGTCGACGCACTGGGAACGAATTCGCACCTATTCCGCCAGGATCGAAATGAAAGGCCAGGCCGCGCAGGGCGCGTCGACCGTCGAGATGAACGGCAAAGGCAGCATCGAGGGGATGAAAAAAGACACCACGATGCTCTACCGGATGGAGATGGACCAGACCATCTCCATGGGCGAGAGCGAGATGCCGAACAAGATGCTGGTCGTCTATGACGGGACCGAGGTCTTCACGCAAACCAGCATGCTGGGTCAGACCATGGTCTTCACGTCAAAGCCCGAGGAGCAGTCGCAGGTCATGCCGGGCGGGGGCAAGGAAGCCTTCAAACGGATGCACGAACAGTTTGAGATGAAGGTAATGCCGGACGACACGCTCAACGACGAGCCGGTGTATGTGCTCGAGTTGCGCCCGAAACAGGACGCGGCGTCCCAGCCCAAGGCGCCGGGCAAGTCGCAGTTCGACAAGGCCCTGCTATCGCTCTCGCAGAAGACCGGGTTTCCGCTCAAAATGCTCATGTTCGATGACGGGGAGAAACCCATCATGACCCTGACCTACAAAGAGTACAAGCTCGATCCCGAGCTGAATCCCGCGCGCTTCGCCTACACCCCGCCGCCGGGCGCCATCGTGATGGACGCGGAGAGTCTCAAACAGATGGGCGGGACCCCCTGAGCGACGAAGTGCATTCATCCCCTGAACCCGTTTCGGCGCTTCCCGATTGCGTGCGCGGGAAGCGCCTTGATATTTCCATGCCGCCCCCGTAGACTCTCGCGATCATGTTCAAACCACATTACCGACAGTTTGCGGCGGCGTTTCTCTTCGACTTCGCGATGGTGTGCGGGTTGACGGCCTCTCCCTTTTACATTTTCAATATCCTGGAGGGCGGCGCGGGCATGTCGGGCGTCATTACAGGCCTCCAATGGGCCTTGTACGCCGCAGCGAGCATTGTTTCCGCGCGGTACGTGGGCCGCCTCGCCAACGGGCTGCTGATGGGTGTCGTGGGCGCCCTGGGATTCGCGATCCTCTTCCCGCTGGGAGTGGTGCTTTCGAATCCGTACTTCTATGTCGTTCTCACCACGGTCGGCATGATATTCCCGGCTCTGTTCTGGCCGGCCATGCAGTCGTGGGTCGGCGCGGAGCCCGATCCCGCGGTGCGCACGAAGCGTCTGGCCCTCTACAACCTCTCCTGGACCCTCGGGCTGACCTGCGCGCCGTTCGCGACGTGGGTGCTCTCGCCCATTGACTACCGGCTGCCGTTCCTGGCCACGGCGCTGGCCGCGGGCGGCGCTGCCGCGCTCGCCGCCAGCCTCCCCCACGAATCGCGCATGACCGCTCCGGACGCCGAAGCCACCCGCACCGCGAACCTCGGCCACACAAAGCGCAGCGAGGCCCATCTCTTCTCAGCCTGGCTGTCCCTGGTGCTGGGCAGCACGCTTTTCAACGCCGTGACGGCCGTCTTCAGTTTCCGCATGGAAGAGCTCGCGGAGGCCGGCGCCCTGTGTCTGCTGAGTCCCGGCGCCAACGCTCCCCTGACCGCCGAGCCCGTCGTGTACTTCTCCGTCCTGGCCATGATCATGAACGCCATGCGCGCGGGCACTTCCCTCGTCATGGGCCACACCCAGGTCTGGCAGCACCGGTTCTGGGTACTGGCGCTTTTCCAGGCTGCCGCCGCGGCCGCGTTCTGGGTGATGTCGTTCACCACGAGTCTCGCCGTGATGACCCTGTGCTGCGCCGTTGTGGGAATCGCCGCCGGGGTGTGCTTCTTCGCCAGCCAGTCGTACAGCGTGGCCAACGCCCTCAAGAAACATCAACGGGTATCCATCCACGAAGGCATGGTCGGTCTGGGTTCGCTTCTCGGCGCGGTCGGGTTCGGCCTGCTTGCCGAATGGCGCGGCACCCCCTGGCCGTTCGCCAACACCCCGCTTTTGATCGCCGGGGGGCTTGTGCTCGAAGCGGCGTTGCTCCGGATGGGCTACCTGCTCGTACGGCAGAAACTCCCCGCCAAAGAACCGGCCTGAGCACTCCTCTTGCCTTCGCGGACCCCACGAACCCGTATGGCGATGCGCCAGGCAAGACATTTGACGCTTCACAGAGCGTGTGATACTTTCTTGACGGCATAAGGCACACGATTGGAGCCACTTCCATGGAAAAACGATGCATTCTCTCGAAGAACGGACCGCCTGCCCAGGGTCCGTACTCCCACGCCGTCGCCGCGGGCGGACTGCTGTTCGTGTCCGGGCAGGGTCCCGTCGCGCGCGATGGCAGCGGCGTGAAGAAGAGCAACCTCGAGGACGAAACGCGCCTGACGCTCACCAACCTCAAGACCGTCCTTGAAGACGCCGGTTCCGGGCTCCAGCACGTGGTTAAGACCACGGTGTACCTGGCCAACATGAGCGATTTTGGCGAATTCAATGAGATTTACAAGGAGTATTTCCCGATGAATCCCCCGGCCCGAACCTGTATTCAGGCGGGGAGACTGCCTTTCGACACCCTGGTCGAAGTTGACGCCATCGCGGTCATTCCGGGCTGAAGACGCGGCATGAACAGAGGTATCAACAGCCGGTTTCTGTGGGTGCTCGTGGCCGTGGTCGCCTTTCTGCCCGCCGCTCCCGGGTACGGGCAGGAAGCACAGCACACGGCCCCGGAATGGAATGCCCTTGGCGTCGAGTACTACGCCGGCGGCGACTGGAACCGGGCCCTCCACTGTTTTCTGGAGGCGGCCGCGCTGGTTCCCGACAACGAGACGGTTCTGCGGAATCTGTCGAACGCGTACCAGGCGCGCGCCGCCGAACTGGCGGACAGCGGCGATTACACCGGCGCGGCCCAGCATCTCGAGGAAGCCATTAAAGCCTCTCCTGAGAACCCCCTGCCCCGGCTCCAGCTGGGCTCGTACTTTCTCCGCATGTCGCTCGTGCAGGATGCCATTGCCCGGCTCGAAGAAGCCATCCTTCTGGCGCCCGAAAACCTGGATGCCCACGAGCTCCTGGGCGATGCGTACTATCAGGACAATGACCTGCCGGCCGCCCTGGCCCAGTGGGAATTCGTGGCGGAGGTGAACCCCGGACGCGCCGGCCTGCGCGACAAGCTCGAGAAGGGGTACCGCGAAGACGCCGTCGAGTTTGATTTCAAAGACCTCAAGTCCCGGCATTTCACCATCACGCACGACCCGCAAACCGATCGCGGGCTGCTTCGGCAGACGCTGATGGTGCTGGAACACGCCTACCGCGACATCGGGCGCAACTTTGGCAACGTGTATCCCCCCACGCCGATCCTGGTGAACGTGTATATTGCCGATGACTTTGCCCGCGCGACGGCGCTGGGGCCCCACGTGGCGGCGATCTATGACGGGAAAATCCGGCTGCCGGTCAACGATGGCACGGGCGGACAAATCAGCTCCGGGGAATTGAAACGCCTGTTGTACCACGAATACACCCACGTGGTGGTCCGCTATCTACTCGCGGAAAACGCTCCGTGGTGGCTGAACGAAGGGCTGGCGGAGGTGTTCTCCAACGAGCTCACGCCGCGCGACGTCGAATTCCTTCGCCAGGCCTACAACGGCGGCGGGCTGCTCCCGCTTCAATCGCTTGAAGCGACCCAGATGGCGATCGACGGCGAAAACGAGCTCCGGCTGGCCTACCGGCAGGCCCACGCTTCGACGCAGTATCTCTGGCGCCGCTTCGGCGCCCAGGGGCTCTCCCGCATGATAGACGCCCTCTCGCGCGGCGTTTCCCCGGAGGATGCCCTGTTGCAGAGCTACAAACTGAATTATGACCAGTTGCAGAAGGAAGTAATCGCGAGCGTCATTTTAAGCGGTTACTAGGGCCGCCCGGGCGTCCGGCCGCACACCCGGCGCGGGACCGCTGATTCTGAGGCTCATGAAGGCAGGGCATCGACCATGAATGTTCTCGTACTGTTCCTATCGCTCGCCGCCGTTACGGGGGAGGGTTCCACCCTCTCCGGCACGGTGCTCACGCCCGACGGGAGCCCCGTTCCCCGGGCGCGCGTATTCATCGAGCAGGGGCTCGACGGTTCTATCCGGGAGTCCCGCGCCGCCGAAGACGGCTCCTACACCTTCGACCAGGTTGAACCGGGGACCGTCGGCGCGTTTGCGATTGCCGACGGCTTCGCGTTCGGCGGGCTGAGCATCACCGTGCCGGCAGATGAGCAGGTGGCGGGCTTGACCATTCGCCTTCGGCCGCCGGCGGCGCTCTCCGGACGGGTGGTGAACGACAAAGGCGACGGCGTGACGGGAGCGCGCATCGTCCGCATCGGGCTCATGAATGAACCCCAGGCCGACAACCCCGGGGCAACCACGAAACTCGGCATTCCCTACGCCAAACTCGAGCCGATGGGGTTTCCCCCCATCGTCAGCGACAACAAGGGACGGTTCACGGTTCCCAGCGTGCCCCGCGACGGTATCGTCGCGCTCAAGGTGGCAAGCCACGGATACGCTCAGCAGGGCGTCACCGATCTCCACGCCGGCGATGCCAAGGTTGAAGTCGTGCTCCAGCGGGGCATCCTGATCCAGGGGCGCGTCCTGACCCGCGCCGCCAAGGAACCGCTCAGCGGCGCAGTGGTCACCTTGCGCAATGCCCACCCCCCGCACGACACCACCGTGACCCGCAGCGACGGCGCGGGCGCATTTGGCGTCCGCCTCCAGCCGGGCATCTATCTCTACCGCGCATCGGGCGGGGACTACCGCAGCGCCGGGTGGGAAGAGCTCCTGGTGACCGGGCAGCAAAGCACCCAATCGGTGGTGATGTACGCCGTCGGTTACTGCGAGATTCACGGCAAGGTGGCCAACGCCGTCACGGGCGATCCCATCCCCGGCGCCCGGGTCGTCCTGCGCACCTTTGACAACCCGGATTCGAGCGTCCGTACCAACACGCAGGGTCGGTACTCTCTGAACGGCGTGGAAGGGGAGAACACCGTCATCCTCGAGTCCGCGCCGGGGTTCATCCTTCCGGAACGCAACGCGCGGCCGGTCAGCGCATCGGAAGGGGAACGTGTCGAGCTCCCGACGTTCTGGGTAGTGCCGACGCCGGAAGTGCAACTGGCGATTGTGGATCAAGCCCTGAACCCGCTGCCCCGCTGCGTGGTGTCGCTTCTCCAGCCGCCCCAGTTCGGCTGGCAGGCGGCCGACAGCGCGGGGCATGCCCCCCTCCACATGGAACAGATTGCCTCCGAGGGGGTGGTCATGGGCCTTGCGGAACACGCCGACTCCAATCTGGGCGCCGTCTTCGCCTTCGATGCGCGTGAGACCAAAGAGCCGGTGGTCCAGCTCCTGCCGCTTTCAACCGTAACCGGCCAGGTCAAGGAGGCCTCCGGCGCCTCCGTCTCCGGAGCCATGATCAGTCTCGTCCTCGCGGACGATCAGATGGAAACGCCCGTATGGCGAGCCGCAAGCGGTCCTGACGGCCGTTTCGAAATCCCCGGCGTGGTCCCGCATGTGCAGCTTCAGTGCCTGATCCATACCCCCCAGCAACCGGTCAAATCCGAGCCGTTTGTTGTCGATCCGACTTCGCGGAAAGAACTCGGCGAACTCGCGGCGCCGGTGCCGCAGGGCACGTCCCTGCGGGGACAGACCCTGAAATGGCAGGACTTTCCCCGGATGGCCGGTCCGGAACTCCCGGAAACGGGGCCGCGGACGGTCGTTCTGGCATTCGGTCAGCGTGAACGGGCCGAGATGCTCATCGAGGGCTGGCAGCGCGTGGCGGCGCTCCTGTCGGACCCGCAGGTGGCGTTCGCGGTCGTCCTCGATGCCCCCCTGGAGA
>JAAYAQ010000301.1 GCA_012719295.1 Candidatus Hydrogenedentota bacterium
ATCGTAGTGGGCGCGAGCTCCCGCAATGCGCACACAAAAACATTGACGGCGGACGGACGGGGCAGCTTGTCCGGCGTGGAATCCGAACAAGGCTTTGAAATCCGTCCCCTTCAACGTGCCCGTGGACGCGGCATGGTGGTGTCGGGCGGCTCGCTCATGGGCGAGGTCTATGGCCTGTATTGGATCTGGGATCGCATGCGCGTTTTCAAGGAGATTCCTGAACTGGACCTCAAAAGAGAACCTCGCCTTACGGTGCGTCTTACCGAGGCCCCGGACAAAGCGGCCTTGCGCAATGCGCTACGTGCCACAGCGACCTGGGTAGCCGATGCCCCGATTCTCGATATTGTGCCCTGGGACGCGGAACCGGAGGCCAGTAAGAATGCGGCCACGCGCAAGGACGTGCAGCAAATGATTGACGCGGCGCACGCCTTCCACATGAAATACCTGGGCATCTGTGACGAGATCTCGTTTCACCCGTGCCTGCAGGAGGAATTCGGCTTCAAATTGGACCCCGCCGACCCGGCCTTGTGGGCGGCGCTCCAGGCGAAATACCGTCGCCTATTCCAGGCGATGCCGGACCTCGACGGCGTCCGCATCCGCACCGGGGAACTGACCCGAGTGGGAGGCAACTACATCGCCTACGACGTCATGCACGAACCGGAGAATCATCCCTGGTCCCTCGAGCAACGCTACCGCACCTTTGTCCAGAAGATGCACGAAGTTGTCGTGGGCGAGTTCGACAAGATCTATTTTCATCGCACGTGGGCCACCACGTCTGATGAGCAGCATTCGAACGCCGACGTCTACAAGTCCATTTTCACGAGCGACGTGCCCACGAAAAACCTGTATCTTTCCCCCTATATGAGCCTGGCGGATCGCTGGTACTACCAGCCCTACAATCCCACCTTCAATCAAACGCCCCACCAGATGGTGGTTCTGTTGTCCGTTCTGGATTACCATGCTTCGGGAACCGTCAACGTCTTTCCCTCGTGGCCGGGGGATTACCACCAGGGCGGCGTGCGAAGCGTTTTGGCGAATGAGCACAGCAACCTGACCGGGGTGCATTTCGGCGCACATGGGGGATTCGGATGGAATACGTGGGGCCTGACCGCTTACCTCGCCTTCCGCCTGGCCTGGGATCCCGAGGAAGACCAACGGACCATTGCCCACGACTTCGCCGCCATCCATCTCGGCACGGAAGCCGCTGACGGTCTGGCCGGCATCATTCTGCTGTCTCAAGTCGCCTACAAAGACGGCATCTATGTAAAGCCCGTGGCCGAGGCCATCCGGGGCAATACGCTCCCGCACCTGCGTCTCACCACATTCCAACTCATGGGCCTCCCCGACATCGATCGCGGGCGTACCCATCTGGACTGGCTGCAACGAGTGATGTACGCCCCCTCCAAGGGACACACCAGCGAGGCCATGGCCCTGCTCGACAGAGGTCTGGAGGCCGCACGCGAGATGGAGGCCCGCTTCGTCCCCCTCGCCGACAAGACCACCAATCCCGCATTGGCCGCCCAGGTAGCCGATTCACTGTGCCTGACTCGGCTGCTGGTGGAAACCAACCGGCTCTACGTGAAAACGATCTACGCCTATTTCGAGTACCGCGAAGCGCGCGACGAGCCCGCCAAAGCCCGCCTGGCACGGGATCTTGCCGCTCTCCAGGATGCCATGCGCCGATTCTCCCAAGCTCCTGGATTCGACTACAAGTTGTACGGCATTGAGGCGCTTGTGACCTGCGCCGCGGACGCCCTCACCGGCCTCGAAGCCGCCGAGGCCCGTCTCGCAGAAGCGCCAACCGAAGAAGAGGCATATCAACTCATTGCCGGGCAACAGGCCGCACACGCACAGGCGATAAGCAAGTACGCCGGCGAATCCACCCATTTCCTCCACTGGCGCGGCCGCGTGGACGGCAAAGATATCCTGCACATCAAAGGCGAAGAACTGAAGACCGAACATGTCGCCTACGATGAGCTCCAGGATATCTCCTGCGAATTCAAGGCGCCCCTTCCCCGGAAGGAGGTCACCGTTCTCCTCCAGGAAAACGAAGCGCTCGAGATCCATCCCTTCGTCCTCGAACAGCCCAGCGCCGCCAACGATTACACCGTCAGAGTCTATCTCTACAACCGTCCTCCCGGCTACGCCTGGTGGGATTTTGACCTCTACTTCGTGGATAAGCCTCCGGAATCGTTGGGACTGGAGACGCCATGGTAGAGCACGGGGAGGCAACTGCGTTTCCTGGTTCAGTCGAGCGGACTGAACACGCCGCCTCGGAGCAAGCCGCCCCTGCCGGGGGCGCCTTCGGCGTCAACTCCCTGGAGACGCCGTGAAGGTATAGACACCAGCGCCCACTTCAAACGACGTGTTGCCCGCGGAATCGACCCTTTTCCTGTCCCCGGGACCCAGATTCCCGGCACAGGGTTCTGGAGTTCTAATCACGGCGGCCGTGTTCGCCGGAATCGAGACGTTCAGTGTGAACGACTTGTCCTTGGACCAGGCGCATCGAACAGGACCATACATGGAATGAAACACGCCTTCAGCGGACTGGAGCCCGCTGGGGTGGGGTTCGATGAGGATACGCTTGAAACCCGGTTCGAGGGGCCGAATGCCTACCAGATACTCATAATACCACTGGCCAATGGTGCCGAAAGCATAGTGGTTGAACGAGTTCATGCCCGAGTGGAGCTCTTCGTACTTGTCGCTGTTCCATCGCTCCCAGATGGTGCTGGCGCCCGCATCGACCATGTAACCCCACGACGGATACGAGCGCTGCGTGGCCAGCTCCCCGGCAAGGTCGTCCTGGCCGAACGTGCTCAAGACAGGCATCAGGTAGGCCGTCCCGATGAAGCCCGTTGTCAGGTGATTGTCATGCGCAACGATGTTCTGCGTAATGTTGCCGACGACGGCGGCGCGTCTGTCTGCCGGGGTGATGCCAAACCAGAGGGGCACCAGGTTGGCGGTCTGCGTGCCGCCTTTGTACTGGTTGTCAGCGGCATTGAAATACCG
>JAAYAQ010000302.1 GCA_012719295.1 Candidatus Hydrogenedentota bacterium
CGATTTCCCCGAAACGGTCCTCGTCCCCCGCGAGGATCTTCCGGACCAGCTCGGCGTCGTTCATGACAGGCCTCCTTAGGTTTCTATCATACAGGATGCCGGAGACGCGCATTTGGTGAAACACGGGGACCAGGCTCGCTCCCTGGTGTGTGGGACCCGCGCCGTGGCCGGCAATCTTCCCCCTCAGACTCTACCGTCGCGGCGAAGGCACATGCTCCGTTGTCCCGGAGGTTTTCGAGGTACTACCGGTTGTCTATCTCGTGGAATCTGGCGATGCCTTCGAGGTTCAGGAGGTAGTCGCCGGATTCGAGAGAAGAACCGCCGCAAAGAGCGGTGTACACGACGTGACCCTCAGGAGCCAGGCGGACCAGCGCGATTTCGCCGTCGGTTCGAGTCTCGGTATTGACTTTCGTGGTCACGCGGGTCGCCGACGTGTCCAACCGGTCGCGGACCAGGAGGATGTCGCGGCGGCCGTCGACGAATTCAATTTCAATGGCCGCGTGCGTGTCTCCGAGCGCCTGGCCGTCGGGCGTCTCCAGCATGTGCCGGCGGATGCCCGCGATGAACGGGTTGCCGTCATAGGGTTCCAGGACCCCCACGAACGTGGATTCCAGCGGGGGAGCATCCTGGGCATTCTGCTTCCTGACCAGGACGCGGGGAATCCAGAGTTCCTCGGTCGATTTGTAGCCGTTGGCGACCACCCAGCCTTCCGCGAGCCCGGCCGACGTCCCCTGCGTGAACCCGGTATACCGCAGGTGGATGTCGTGTTCGCCTTCGAGCAGATTGAGCCGGTCGTCAATGTCCCAGTCCGCGGACCAGCCGGGCGGAGCCGCTTCGTCCATCTGCACATCGCGCATCTGGGTGCCGTGGCCGTAGTCGTCCGCGGGTTTCAGGGTCAGTCCCGACAGCGCAACCCCGCCAAAGTGGCTGTGCATAAACATCGCGTGATCGTGGCCGCCCTTGACGTGGAAGACGTCGAGCACATAGCAATCTACCGGCGAGACGTCAACCATGACGGCTGTGCGCTCAAACCGTTCACCGCCAATCATGCCGGGGGCCGACATGCGCATGGCGTGAAACGCGGCGCCGTCCGCCCACAGAGTGGTGTCGCCCGCCTGGCCGAACACGGAGTTGGCGCCGTCGACCACTACGGTGTTGTGGGCGGCGCTCATGGTGTACCAGCGGGCGCGGGGCGATTCCCATCCGCCGAACTGGACCGGGGGATACCCGAACTCCGGAAGCAGGTCGAGTCCTTTTGCGAAAAGCCCCAGATTCATGCCGTCGGTGTGCCCGTGGCCGCCTCCCGAGTCGTAATCGAGCCAGAGCACGCGGCGGTGCTCGCCTTCCCCGGACCGCATCAGGGCAAGACGCCACTGTTCCAGGTTGACGCTTCCCAGGACGAGATCCGGGCCGTTCTCGCGTATCACGGCGTCGATGTCGCTCACCACGGGGCCGGGGTCGTCGATAAAGAAGTCGAAGGGGAGGCCGGCGAGGTCGTTGGCATTCTCACGGAAGGCAATCTGCGCATATACGGGGTCGCCGGTCTCCTTGTAGTACTGCCAGCAGAGCGTGAACATCGAAGGGGGAACGAGTGTCCAGCCCGAACCGCCCGAGCCGTTGCCATAGCGTGTGAAATTCAGACCCACGTACCGGTCGACGGGGTGGCAGTACGCGCCCGTGTCTCCGCTCTGAGGGTAATAGCGTCCCAGGCACAGGGTGTCGGCGAAGAACCGGAAGGTCTTGCGGAGATTCGGATGACGTTCCAGCAGCGTGTGCAGAAAGGCCGGATCGGATTTCGAGAATTCGCCGATGAAACAGCCCAAAGCGGAAATGGTGAAACACGAATAACCCGCCAGGCCTTTTTCACCCGTCACGCCGTCGACCGCGGTGGCCTGCTGCAGCATGGGATCGACGATCTCCCAGAACGCCGGCTCGTGTTCGGGCATGCCAAGTACGGCGTGGGTGATGGCCAGGGCAATTTCAGTGCGGGGATAATTGGTCGTGATCTTCGAGCGGCTGGCGATGGCATCGCGCAGAATGCGCGTCTCGATGTTGCGCTGAATGTCGGCGAAACTGGCCTTCGGGTTCTCCAGCGTGTACTGCTCCGCCTTCTTTGAAAGAAAGGCCACCAGTTCGGGGTCGTGCTTGATGGCCTCGAAGATCATGTCGTAGGCCATGACGATCTCGCGCGTCTCTTCGCAGGCGTCGTGCCAGGTCGACACGTACCCGCGGTCGGCTTTCCGCTCATATACGAACCCCTGCTCGCCGAAATCAAAGGGGGGATAGAGATCCGCCACGCGGTCCATCAG
>JAAYAQ010000303.1 GCA_012719295.1 Candidatus Hydrogenedentota bacterium
TCAAACTTCCGGTGTATGGGGGCGAACTCCAGGAAGACGCGCGGTTCGGGTGTGACGCTGCCCGGGGGCGGCAGGGTGTTGACATAGGCGAGATGAGCGAGCTGCGCGCGCTCGTCGAACGCGGTCAGGGCGCGGACAAGGACATTCTCCAGGAGGAGCGCCTGGTCGCTGTCCGAAAACGCGCGGCATTTCGGACAGCGGCACCAGGGCAGTCCGTCATCGCCCCAGAAGTAGTAGCGTCCGGTGCTTGGCCGGAGCACGCGGGCGACCCGGACGGCATTGGCGGTCACGTGTTCGAGGGCGCCCGTGGAATGCACGCAGAGGTTGGCATCGGGCACCCGCTGGCCCTCGTCGTTCATGCGGAAGAAGTCGGGGTGCTTGTCGAACAGCGCACGCGGGAGGAGATCGGCCATGGCATGGAGTTCGTATTCCACGTGGAGGCCCAGTTCGCGGCAGGTATCGAGGAACAGCTCGCCGTCATGGGACTGGACGAACTCGGTGACGTTTCTCGGGAAGGGGTGGAGGGCGATGGTGGTGAGCCCGGCGCGCCTGGCGCGTTCCGGCCAGTCGAGGGTCAGGTCCGGCGGCGTGATGACCACGCCGCGGGTGGCGAAACCGGGCCGCGGTTCCAGGGGGGGCGCATCTGGGGCAGTGTCCATCTGGGTCTCACGCCTTCCGTTAATTGCCCCTGCAGTATACCCGGGAAACGGCGGGATTTCACGGGGACGGACGCTGTATCCTGTTGTGCTTATGGTATTATAGCAGCAGCGGAGTTTGCTTGCGTATCTCGTGTTGTGTGCAGCGGCGGCGAATGTTCGGGCGGACAGGGACGTGCCGTTCACGCGGGGTGCGGCCCTGAGGCATGGGGAGAGGGCGGGCAATGCAACTGGTGTCGATCGGCGGGCACACGAAGGGGACGTGCTGGCGCCTCGGCGAGCGGGGCCTGACGTTGGGGCGGGATCAGGACAATGACATCGTGCTCGATGATTCCATTGTCTCGCGCAGGCACTGCCGGTTCGTGATCACGGGCGGCCGGGTGGTGATGGAAGACCTGGGTTGCCGCAATCCACTGCTCGTCAACGGCGTCCCCATGCGGTCGGGCGTTCTGGAGACCGGGGATGAGGTGACCATCGGAGGAGAGCGGTTTCTGCTGGCGGAGTCGGTCGTCAATTCGGGAGGTAAGGAGCCGGGCCGGGTCCCTTCGGATACGCAATCGATCGATCTGGGGCGGCCCTTGTTTCTGGGGGTCGACGGGCACGTGGACGCCGAGCAGGAGAGTCCGCGCACGATACAGGACCTGTTGACGCTGCAGCAGGTTCTGACGAAACTGGCGCGATGCCGGGATCGGGAGGAGTTCACCGCCCTGTTGAAACCGGCCCTGCGCGAACGGTTTCATCCGCGCGCATTGTGGATTCTGCTGACGAATGAAGAGCAGGGGAGCATTGTGCTCGATCAGGAGGTTCAGGACGAGACCGCACCTCCAGAGGAGAGCATTCAGACGGCGTTGCGCGAGATGCGGGGGTTTCTCAGCGTGCACCGCGAGAAGGACGGCGAGGGCAGAGAGGCGATGTCGTTCACGCTGGTGACCCCGGTGACGGTTGGCGGCACGGCGATTGGCGCCCTGGCGCTCATGACGCAGACGCCGCACGGGGTGTTCGCGGAAGATGACCTGCGCCTGCTGGTTCTGCTGGGCCAGTCGCTTGGGCCCATGCTGTGGGCGGTGGAGGATATGGAACAGCTCCGCCGGGACAACGAATACCTGCGCGCCCGGGCAGGAGAGAGTCTTGCCCTGGTCGGCGGCAGCAGTCCGATGCGTGAGGTGCGCCGCCGCATGGGGCTGGCGGCGAAGTCGGACCTGAGCGTGGTGATCACGGGGGAAACGGGCACCGGGAAAGAACTGGTGGCGCGGCTGCTGCACCAGCAATCCGCGCGGCGCCGCGGCCCGTTTGTGGTGGTGAATTGCGCGGCGATCCCGCATGAGCTGTTTGAGAGCTTTATGTTTGGATATGAGCGGGGCGCGTTTACCGGCGCCGACCGGTCGTCGCCGGGGCTGCTGGCGGAAGCCCACGGGGGAACGATCTTCCTGGACGAGGTCGGGGACCTCAGCCTGGAAAACCAGGCCCGCATCCTGCGCTCGATTGAATACGGGACGTACCGCCGGCCGGGGGCGGACAGGGATTCGCGGGTAGACGTACGGGTGGTGTCGGCCACCAACCGCGATCTTCGCGCGGGGGTGCAGCGCGGCGCGTTCCGGGAGGACCTGCTGCACCGGCTGAACGGCTTTGAGATCCATCTGCCGCCCTTGCGGGACCGCACGGACGACATCCCCGAGCTGGCGCGGCACTTCTTTGAGCTGGCCCGGCAACAGGCGAAACGTCCCGTGCGGGGGATCTCCCGTGAGGCCATGGAGTTCCTGCAGGCGCAGAGCTGGCCGGGCAACGTGAGCGAATTGCGCAACTGCATTCTGCGTGCGATGAGCGTCGCTCGTGGCGAGACTCTTCACGTGCGTGATGTGTCGGACACCCACCTCGCGCCGCGGGAGAATGGGGACGCCACGCCCGTGGAGAGTCTGGCGGA
>JAAYAQ010000304.1 GCA_012719295.1 Candidatus Hydrogenedentota bacterium
GCCCTGCCGGCGCCTTTATATATACTAATCGCATGCGCATATCCTTTTATGCCCGAAAAAAACACCCGCCTCTAGATCAGCGTTCCGTGGGTGTGGCTCGCCAGGTCGGCCAGCGTGTAATCGTTCAACATCGCCAAATAACCGCCTCGAATCCGGCCCCACTGCCGGTGCAGGGGGCAGGGATTGTCCGTCGAACATTTCGACCGGCCCAGGAAACAGCCCGACAAGCGGCTGAGATCGTCAATCCCTTCCACCACCTCATACAGGGTGATTTCGTGCGGGTCGCGGGCCAGCTTGAATCCGCCGCCCAGCCCCTTCTGTGAAATCAGAACCCCCTGGCGGGCCAGGGTCTGCAACATTTTGCCGAGATAGTTCGCCGGGGCGTCAATGGCCTTGGCGATCTCCCCGGCCCCGTGATACCGCTGCTCCGGGTCCTGGGCGAGCACCACGGCGGCTTTGAGGGTGTGCAGGGCGGTCTTGCTGATCATCGGTACTCCTTTATCGCATGTGATTATACGATTTTGGCCAGCCCGTGTCAAGCGGTCTGCGGAGACGGTGAGACTGGGTGGACCGGGTGGACTGGGTGGACACCGGGAGCTGCGCAGTCAGAGGGAGACGGGGGCGGGGTGCAGAAAGGCGAAAACCGTGTTCCGGGGAGGCTATACTATGGGTTTGTATACTGAGAATCTGTGTATGAGGCTCCGTTTTCGGGTATGATCCCGGTCTTTGCAGTACGGCGGTTCCGGGAGAACGGGCGGAGGACCCGGTCTCTGGGGCGGCCATGAGGAAAGGACTTTTAGTATGCCGGCTGAAGAAGGCGCCAGGCCCGCGGGCCGTTATGTTGGAACCGTGGCGAGAGGGATTCGCGCTCCGATCGTGCGCAAGGGGGATGCCATTGCGGAGATGGTGGTGGACAGCGTGTTGAAGGCATCGAAGGCGGAGGGGTTTCCGATTCGCGACAGGGACGTGGTGGGGATTACGGAATCGGTTGTGGCGCGGGCCCAGGGCAATTATGCCACGGTGGATGCGATCGCTTCGGACTTGAGGGCCAAATTCGGCGGCGATTCTCTGGGGATCGTCTTCCCCATCCTCAGCCGGAACCGGTATGCGGTGCTGCTTAAGGGCATGGCGCGCAGCACCAGACACATTGTGCTGCAGCTCAGCTACCCGTCCGACGAGGTGGGCAACCAGTTGATGGAGCAGGATTGGCTCGACGAACACGGGATCGATCCCTGGACCGACAGCCTCACGGAGGACCAGTTCCGGCGGGAATTCGGCCGCGCGCTTCACCCGTTTACCGGCGTGGACTACGTGGCGTATTACCGGTCGCTGGTGGAAGCGGAAGGCGCGGAGTGCACGATCCTCTTCTCGAACCGCCCCGAGACCATCCTGGCGTATACGCGCAACGTGCTGGCGTGCGATATCCACTCCCGGGCGCGGACCAAACGGCTTCTGGCGGCCGCGGGCGCGGAACGGGTGTACGGACTGGACGACATTCTCTCCTCTCCCGTGAACGGCAGCGGCTACCATCCGGAATACGGTCTGCTGGGCTCCAACAAGGCGACTGAGGAAACCGTGAAACTCTTTCCGCGCGACTGCCAGGCGGTGGTCGAGCGCATTCAGGACCTGTTCCGGGAGCGGCTCGGGAAGACCGTGGAAGTGCTGGTCTATGGCGACGGCGCGTTCAAGGATCCCGTGGGCAAGATCTGGGAGCTTGCGGACCCGGTGGTCTCCCCCGCGTTCACCGCCGGCCTGGTGGGCACGCCCAACGAGCTGAAGATCAAGTACCTGGCGGACAACCAGTTCGCCGGTCTCACGGGAGACGCCCTGCAACAGGCCATCGCACGGCAGATCCGGGAAAAGAAGGGCGACCTCGTGGGGGCCATGGAAGCGCAAGGCACCACGCCCCGCCGGTTGACGGACCTGATCGGATCGCTGTGCGACCTGACGTCCGGCAGCGGCGACAAAGGCACGCCCATCGTCTATATCCAGGGGTATTTCGACACCTTCGCGGAGGACTGAGCGGGAAAGCGCTCACGGTTCCTTATCTTCGCTGCGTGACGGGGAGATGAGGCCCCTTGCGCGTTCGACGGTGCTGACCAGGAGCCGTTTTGCCCAGATGAACTCCGTGGCGAGCACGGCCAGACCAAGGGGGATCACCACGGTGGCGGGGCCCGGCATGAAGATCATGGCGACGCCCAGAAGTACGATGGTGCCGCCGAGGGTGAAGATGAGCAGCCGCTTGAGCTGGCGGAACGTTCGTTTTGCGGTGACCCGGACGTCGGCGGCGAGGGGGCCGAGCATGCGTTCAAGCTGTTTTTCCGTGATAACGAGCGACGTCAGGAGAATGATGGCGGTGAGCGGGATGAAAATGAACGCTACCGCCTGGCTCACGGGCCGTTCGAGCGGACTGTTGACGGCATCCAGCACGAGCACCGCCAGATACATGGCGTAGTAGAACCACAACAGGAATCCTTCGAGGCGGGACACGGTGGCGCCGGAGATAAACACCGGCAGACAGACCACGGCCACCGCGATCATGACCGGGATGTCGTACTGGAGGGCGTCCTGTGAGACTTCAGCCCCGCCGGGACCCAGCAGGGCGGAGACGCCCAGCACGCCAAGCAGATTGAAAATGTTGCTGCCGACCACGTTGCCTACGGCCAGGTCGCGCTCGCCCCGCACGGTGGCCCAGACGGAGGCGGCAAGTTCAGGAAGGGACGTGCCCACGGCGACGATGGTCAGGCCGATGAGGAGTTCGGTGATGCCGAGCCGCTGGGCGGTGGCGACGGCGCCTCGCACGAACCCGTCGGCGCCCATGCCGAGGCAGACGAGTCCCGCGAGCACGAACGCCGCATGGAGGACGAAACTTCTTGCGCTGAACGGCGGGTTCATGGGCGAGATTTCGGCGGTCGCGGCAGGTTCCCGCCTGGCGTAATACCGTGCAAGGACGACCTGGACGGCCGTGTATCCCGCCAACCCGGCCAGGAGCAGCGCCCCCTCGACGGGCTCGATGGTTCCGTTGCTGCTCAGCACCCAGGCCAGGAGCGAGACGCCGATCATGACGGGAACGTCGAGGCGTACCAGTTGTGACGAGATGGTCAGGGGACTCATGATCGCCGCAATGCCCAGAATGAACAGCACGTTGAAGATGTTGCTGCCCACCACGTTCCCCAGGGCCACGCCCGCGTCGCCGGTGAGGCTGGCGCGTGCGCTTACGGCGAGCTCGGGCGCGCTGGTGCCATAGGCCACGACGGTCAGGCCGATGATCAGGGGGCTGATCCTGGCCGCGGCGGCGAGTCGCGAGGCCCCGCGCACGAGCAATTCCGCCCCGCCGACCAGGAGCGCCAGGCCCAGCACCAGAAAGACGACAGGCATCGCGGTTCCCTTGTATTTGTGGTGAATTATCGTATCACACAGAGAGGCACGGACGGGAACAGGCGGGGATCAAATCCCGAGGGCGGCGTTGATGACGAGTTGGATGTCGACGGCATTGACCTGGCCGTCGGGATCGCCGCTCACGTTGGGCTCGAAGTCCGGGTCCACCGGCACGCCGAGCGCGGCGTTGATCACCAACTGAATATCAACGGCGTCGAGGAAGCCGTCTTTGTTGATGTCGGCGGGTCCGGCGGGTTCGATGGGGCCCAGCCAGGGCGCTGCCAGCGGGTAGGTGACATCGAAACGGCCGAATTCGTCCCACCCGCCCGCTTCCCGCGGCATGCTGCAGGATGCGTTGCCGCGCCACAACTGGCCGATCACCTGCTGGGTATCGGTCAGCATCAGCGGACTTCCGGAAGAGCCTTTTTCGGTAGTACCCTCGTTCCATCCAACCCGGTGTACGGTGGCGGGGTACGCCGCCCCGGTGATCAGGTCGCCGAAGCTGATGCGTTTGTAATCGCCGCTGGGGTGATGAATGCAGGTGACGCTCGTGTCGATGGGAGGCGCAACGGTTGTCCAGCCGAGGTAGGTCAGGCCTTCCGGCGGCTGGTTGCGCAGGCGAAGCAGGGTAAAATCGGAGCCCGACGGCGCGGGGCTGGAGACCATGAAATCCGCCCCGCCGGTGGTGCGGGGAACGCTGTACACCGGCAGCAGGGCGCCGCCGCAGGTTTCACGCTGCCAGAGCCAGTAAAACTCGAGGGCACTGGCTTCCTGGGCCGTGCCGACGCAGTGTTCCGCGGTCAGGAAATAGGGAATCTCCGTCTCGGGGACCGAATCGGCGATGAGCGAGCCGGTGCACCAGAGCACGCCGGTGCCCCGTGTGATCGAACCGATCCCGCCCACGCCCCACGAGGTCTCCTGCCAATCGGGATAGCAGGCCACGTCAAGGTTGCATGACCCTGCTTCGTTGAGGGCCTTGCCCCAGGGCAGTGTGGCAAAGTCCGCGTAGATGTGGGCGGTCTGGTCGAGCACGATCCGCACGGGCTCGACGGGCACGCCGGCGGGCACGGCACATTCCACGGCGACGGCATCCGAGAAGCACGACGCGGCCCAGAGATCGGATTCACCGGGATACGGAGCGGTGTACGGACCGTAGGCCTCTTCCGGGTAGGAAGCATTGTATACCACGACCTGTGCGCCGCGCGGCAAATCCAGCGTGGCAAAATGGATCCGTTGCGCCACGGCTTCAGGCGAATAGATGCGGACGGACCAAAGCCGGGTTCCGTCGCTGAGGGTTTCCCAGCGCCCGAGGTTCGCACGGGCGCCGGCGACACGGATCCGCTGCGGGAAGTCCTGAAATACGCCGATGCGTTGTGCGCTCTTGGCGCCCTGCAGTTGGCGCTCGAGGTCCTCGGCCAGCACCTTGCCCATGTCGAGGGGATCAAGAAGGAGCCATTCGCCCGCTTGCGCGTTCCTGGCGGGACCGGCCGGCTGTGGCTTGGGCGCGATGAACTTGGACATCTGCCGGGAAATCTCAGGCGACTGCTCCGCGGGCGGGAGATCCCACGTTTTGCGAGCGATGCCGGCGTGCTCAAGGTCGGAATCGGAGAGCAATCGTCCGGCGGCGTCGCTGTAGAGGTCGAACGGTTCGTGTCCGCTGACGGGAGCTATGCGGTAGCCGGTCACGGTCCCCGCGGAGA
>JAAYAQ010000305.1 GCA_012719295.1 Candidatus Hydrogenedentota bacterium
AGCCAGGCACGCAGTTCGTCCGCGGTGCGGACATGGTCATCCACGACCGCGCGGTACAGATCGATGGAGATGCACGCAAGGGCCGGGTCCTGCGCCCGCAGATGCTTCAGTTCGAGAATGGCCTTCCGGGTCTCGTGCGTCAGCGCCGCCCGCAGCGGCTCGACGAGGTGTTCTCCCCGCGGCAGTGCGTAGTCTTCCGGGGCCGACCAGATGTCGAGCTTCCACTCGGTGCCGTCGCCTTCGAGGTATCGAAGCTGCCAGTAGAGGGCCTTGTCGGGTCCGGCCAGATGATTGGCAAACCGCACTTCGGTCACCCGCGGGTTGAGGGCGCACGCGCTGAGCACATGAAATCCGTGCTCAATGCGGAGCTCCGGGCAGTACACTTCCATGTCGATATCGGGCCCGGCCAGAAGACCGTGGGCCAGAGCCCCGACCACGACGGGCCGGCCGTAGGGCGCCCACTTCCGGACGAGATCCAGGTCGGCCAGAATGTCTTCCGCCCGCCGGGTCATGTGCGCCGCGTCCTGTTCAACATCCATCATCTTCGCTGTCCCTTTCAACGAACCCGGCGCGCGCTCCTGCCGGCGCTTCCCCGGCACGCCGGTCATACCGATTCCTTTTCCAGCATCGTTTCCACGGATTTCGAACCGCCAATCACCAGGAGTATGTCTCCCGCCGAAAGGCGTTCGGCGGGGGCGGGTGTCACGATCTTGTTCCCCTCGCGCTGCATGCCCGCGACCGTGACGCCGTACTTCTGCCGGAACCGTACCTCGGCCAGCGTTTGGCCGGCCAGAGGCGAATCCTCCGCGATCCGGATCTCGGCTACGGCGAAATCGGCCGGTTTCTCGCCGGCCGCCGCGCCCGTCTGAAACTCCCGCAGCAGGGTTTCGGCCTGCCGCAGACTCTCCACTGAACCCATGATGAGCAGCTGGTCTCCCGGAACAAGCTGGAACTCGGGCTCGGGATCATAATGAATGGCGCCCGAGCGGCTGACCGCGAGAATGGACACGCCCGTCAGCGAGCGGAGCGGAATGCTCCGGATCGATTTGCCCGCCACAGCCGAATCCGGCCGGATGCGCACCTCACGAAACGCGATCGGCCAGGTGATGTCCGACGGCAGGAAATCGATCGCGTACATGAGTGCGTCCGCGGCCTGTTCCGCGGCGTCGGCAAACGGCCGAAACACCAGCGTAGCCCCTGCGGATTCATAGTCCTGGGCCTCCCGCGGATCGGTCGCGGTCAGGCACACCTTGCCGGCGTACCCGCGGCGTCGCAGATGCTCCAGCAGCACCAGGCTCGCCTCCCGCGAGCGAACGGTGCTCACGACCCACCGCGACGAACCGAGCGGCAGCTGTTCGTAGATTTCGGGGTCCGCCACGTCGCCGTACAACACGGAAACGCCGCGGGGCTGCCACTTTTCCAGGGCGCCCGGGTCGAAATCCACGCCCAGGATGACCTTGCCCCGGCGCAACAGATACTCGGCGACGCCGCTGCCGTACGTGCCCAGACCGATCAGAATGACGTCGGTGGGACGGCCCGCGTCCACGCGCCCGAGCACCGCTTCCCGGTAGGGATTCTTCCGCTCAAACACCCGCAGGGGCCTCTCAAGCAGGCGGTACAGCTCGTCCGAATACAGGATCATGTAGGTCGACACGCAGATGGTCACCACGCCCACGAGCGTGATGATCCCCATGGTTTCCTGGTTGATGTGGCCCAGACTCTGGCCCAGCGCCGCCACAATCAGCGAGAATTCGCTGATTTGCGCCACGGTCAGGCCGGCAAGAAACCCGGTCCGGCGCCGGTACCCCATCACCCCCATGATGATCAGCACGATTAGCGGGTTGCCGATGAGCACAAAAAGCGACAACAGGATCGACGCCCCGAGCTGCGAACCCGCCTCCGACAGATCCAGCCGCGCCCCGAGGCCGATGAAGAAGAACAACAGCAGAAAATCCCGGATGCTCGTCAGGCGTGCGCCGATCAGGTCCCGGTACGGTGTGGAGGCCAGGGCGACCCCGGCGAGAAATGCGCCCACTTCTTTGCTGAAGCCCAGCAGCTGGCCGGCCGCGCTGAGCAGCACCGCCCAGGCAATAGCAAACAGAATCAGCATCTCCTGCGAATGCGCCAGGTGCCGCATGAGCCGCGGGAGCACGTACCGCATCAGCAGCGCAACCGCCCCCACAAAGCCGACCCCCTTGACCACAATCACCAGCGGCTGGACAAAACCCGGGCTGTCTTCGGCCATCGCCGACCCCAGCGTGGTCAAGCCCACGAGCGCAACGATGGCCGCAATGTCCTGCACAATCAGAAAGCCCACGGCAATCTGCCCGTGCAGGGAGTCGATCTCCTTCTTGTCCGACAGCAGTTTGACGACGATGATCGTGCTCGAGAATGTCAGGGCCACGGCGGTATAGGCGGCGCTGATCATGGACATGCCGAGCCCCAGCGCGATGCCAAACCCGATCACCGACGTGAAAATGATCTGGCCGAGGCCCGTCGCGAGCGCCACCGGGCCCGTGGTGCGGATCAGCCCAAGATCGAGTTTGAGCCCCACAATGAACAGCAGAATGGCGATGCCGATGTGGGCAAGCAGCTCAATCTGCGCATAGCTCTCGATGAGTCCAAAACATGCCGGCCCGGCCAGAATCCCCGTCAGCAGGAACATGATCAGAAGCGGCTGCCGAAGCCGCTGGCCCGCGATACCCAGCAACGTGCCCATGCCCAGAATGGCAGCAATCTCAAAAAAGGGGTCTCTGTGCATGTACTGGCGGCACCCGTTGCGCGTTGCGGAAAAACCCTGTGAAATGCGAGCGGCCTCTGCGGCGAATCCGTCTGCCTCGGAGATCTGTCCGGTGCAGGACCGGCGCCCTCGCCGGCCGACTCCATTCTATTCGTCGTCGGCTGAACCGTCAGGCTCACGGTTCGCTGTCCCGATCTGACGAAACGCCTGTTCGGCTGATCCCATTCCGGCCCCATGGTTATACTGGTTGGCGCGCCCTGCGTTCAACACCTGCGGGGCAGGCAATCGCGCGGAGGCGGCCGCCCGGACACGGACTGGCGTCACCGCGTCAGGAACACGGACCCGATCTGCGTCCAGCCCATGTAGATGCCGACGTAGATGCTCAAGGCGATGGCGAACAGGTCGCCGGCAACCACGGCCCGGCCTTTCCAGGATTGAAGCGACCACCGGAAGTACCCCATGTCGGGCCGGGTGACGCGCCAGAGCATCACCAGGCCAATCACGGGAAACACCAGCGACAGAAACGCGGTGAAGATCAGCATCTGGTAGAACGGGTTGATCCGCAGGAGCAACAGCAGCGTCGACGGCAGAAAGAACAGCACGAGTCCCACCCGCATGGGCCTGGAATCGAGTTTGATCGGCAGATTGAAGATGTCGAGCAGCGCGTAACAGCCGCATACCCACCAGCCCACGCCGGCGGTCCACGCGGCGAGAAACAGCCCCGCCAGAAACAGCGTGGTGCTGAACCGTCCCGCGAACGGTTCCAGGAGAATCGACAGGTCCATGTCGTTGCGGGGCACGATGCCGAAGGGATGCAGCACGGCCGCGGCCGTCGCCATGAGCGGCAGGGCGACCACGCCCGCCGCCAGGATGCCCCAGCCGTAGTCGAGCCGCGCCCGGTGCAGGATGTTCACCTTGCCCTGGAGCCGGTCCGAGTACCAGCCGCGCTCGATCATGGTGTAGGGGTAGATCAGGATCAGCCACGCATTGATGATGCTGCCCGCGTTGGACGACATGAGGTTTTCCCAGCCCGTGCCGGGGGCGTTGGGCACAAGACCGGCCGCCGCTTCGCTCCAGTTGATGCCGGCCATGAACGCTGAACCAAAAAAGCACACGATCAGGGCCACGAGCCCCGCCGCGAACACGTACTCGAGCCGCCGGTAAGCCCCCGTGAGCAGAAAAACGAGTCCGCACCCCGCCGCCAGCGCGCCGCCCGCTTCGATCGGCACGCCCGGCACAAGCCCCGTCACCACCATCGCGCAGGCACTCCACTGGTTGTACGAGCCGAAGGTCGCGCAGACCACCACCGCGAGAAACATGTACACGGTAAACGCCGGATGCACATCCTTGAACATGCACATGGGCGTCCGGCCGAAACGCAGGAAATAGCGCACCGACATGTCGATGAGCGCCCACGCGGCAATCCCGAGCACGAAATACGTCCACCACAGCTTGTACTCGAACAGCGCGCCCATGTTCGTGGCGACCGTGATGTCCCCGGTACCGATGTAGAACGACGCTATCACGGAGCCCGTGCCCAGAAACAGAATGGATCGCCAGCCCAGGGGCGCGGCCGCCAGGCTCCATGGTTTTACGGCATCCGGCACGCTCTCGTTTCTCTCGGGCATCACGGTTCCTGTTCCACCCAGCCGGGCTGGTTCTCGGGACACACGATCGGCTCGCTGGGGCGTTTCCACGCGCCCGGCGCCGCGAACCGACGGAACATCAGCGCGAACGCAATGCAGAACGCCAGCGCGACGCCCGCCGGAACGTACAACGCCCATTGGCCCGGATTGACCGCCGCGCCGCGAACGGTCTGCAAGGCGTACGGGACCTCCTCCGCCCGCGCTTCGCCCTCCCGGGTGACGCGCAGCATGAGGGGATACCGCTGCAGGGCAACTCCGTCGAGGGCGGTGATCTTCGTAAGCGCCGTGCGGGCCGTGGCCCCGGCCGGCACGTCCACCGTCCGCGTCAGCGCCTCCGCGGGGATGGGCGCAGCGCCCGCATGGCCGAAATGGTCCCGGAACGCCTCGGGCAGCACCAGTTCGACGGTATGCCGGACCGGCCCCGGCGCCGGGTTCTCAAACACCACGAGAATGTTGATGTCGCCCTTCTGCCAGGTCCAGTCGGGCGCGTATACCGAAAATGCGGTCTCACCGCTCCGCCCGGAGTGCACAAGCGCCGCCGCGGGCAGGGCTGTGATCAGCAGTAACGCTATCGTTGCGGCACATGTCCGGTACACGGCGGGTGCTCCCCCTCGGGTCAGGATTCAGCGTGATTAAACCAGAGCGCCGCGCCTGTTTCAACGGCCGCGCCTGCCGGACCGGTGCGCCCGGATCGACAAACCTGCTCCGGCCCTCCAAACGGCACTGTTCAGGCAGGGCCGTGCGCCCCGTCCACCCCGCCCACAGGGTCCACCGCCCGCGCGCTTGCTTCCCATTCCGCGATATGCCATCGTTTATGCGTTGGTTTTCGGTGTATTGCTGCGCCAGGGGGACGATCTTAATGAAGCATGTAGTGACATTCGGGGAAGTGATGATGCGGCTGGCCACGCCCGCCCACGAACGGTTCATCCAGACCCGCCGGTTCGACGTCACGTTCGCCGGCGGCGAGGCCAACGTGGCCGCGTCTCTGGCCCAGTTTGGCCTGCCCACCCAGTTTGTGACGCGCCTGCCCGACAACGATCTCGGCGACGCCTGCCTCAACTTCCTCCGGCAATACGGCATCGGCGTGGATTACGTGGCGCGCGGGGGCGACCGGCTGGGCGTGTACTTTCTCGAGACGGGCGCGGTGCAGCGGCCCAGCAAGGTCATCTACGACCGCGCCCAGTCCGCCATCGCCGCCATTCCTCCGGGAACAATCCCCTGGAATGACGTGTTTGCGGGCGCCCAGTGGTTCCATTGGACCGGCATCACCCCCGCCATTTCCGAAGCCGCCGCCCGCGAATGCCTCACCGCCGCCGCCGCCGCGCGCGAACTGGGCCTGACGGTGTCCTGCGACCTCAATTTCCGCGCCAAACTCTGGAAATGGGGTAAACAGGCCGGGGAGGTCATGACCGAATTGGTGTCGCTGTGCGACGTCGCCGTGGGCAACGAGGAAGATGCCGAAAAGGTCTTCGGCATCAAGGCCGCCGGCGCCGACGTGACCGGCGGCAAAGTCGACGCCGCCTCCTACCGCCAGGTCTGCGAAACGCTCGTCGAGCGCTTCCCGAACCTCAAGACCGTCGCCATCACCCTGCGGGGTTCCCTGTCCGCAAGCCACAACACCTGGAGCGGCGTGCTCTACCACCACGGCGCGTTTTACGACGGTCCGGCCTTTGACATCGTGCCGATCGTGGACCGCGTCGGCGGCGGGGACAGTTTCTGCGGCGGCTTAATCTACGGCCTCCTCGTCTACGGCGACCCCCAGAAGGCCATTGATTTCGCCGTGGCGGCCTCGTGCCTGAAACACACGATCCACGGCGACTTCAACTTGGTCCGCGTCGCCGAGGTCGAGAAGCTCATGGGCGGTGATGCTTCGGGGCGCGTCTCGCGATGACGCTCACGCCGCGCCAGGATTGACCAGCCGTCCCATAAACAGCACCGCGCCCGTCTGGTTGTCGCGAATCAGGAACAGAAACGGGTGGTCGGCACGAAATACCGGGCTCGGACCGGCCGCCTTGGTCACCATTTCGACGGCCGTGGCGGCGGCGGCTTCGGTGCCTTCCTCATTCACCTCGATAAACGCCTTGTGCTTCACCTGCGAAATCCACAGGTCGCCTTTGGGCCACCCCATACCGGTGAAATCCGCGTTGCCGCTCGCATCAAACGCGTCCGTCATGCCCAGGCCCTGAAGATGCCCGGCGAGGTCGTACGAAGTTTCCAGTTTGTACTTCGGGAGATCCAGTCCCAGTTCACGTGCAGGCGCGGCGTCCAGTTCCGCCAGCCATTGCACCAGATGCTCCGCGCTCACCCGCTTCTCAAGCGCGGCCAGCCCCGCCGCGTCGTCCGGCAACAGAATCACCATGGACATCTTCTTTCCCTGGTACGGAATGGAAGCGGCCTGGAACCCCTCCTTGCGCACGACCTGAAACCGGCATTTCTGATACATGAACGGCACGGTCACGTGCATATCCGGCGCCACGGTGAACGGAGCATCGCGGGTGCCGCTCGTTTCAAACTGGCTATCCCACAGGCCCTTGAAATAGATCGCATTGAGCAGCACGCAGACCGAGTTCGCGCTCAGATCATCGAGGATCTTCTCGATCTTCCCCTCCGTCTTGTCATGCACCCACGCGTTGATCCTGTCCACGCCGCCGTCGAACAGCTCCGCGTTGTAGGTGCTCCGGAGCAGCTCCGTGTACTCCGGGCTCAGCTCGCCGCCGGTCACGCACAGTCCGTTGGCGATGTTGAGCTTCTGGCCGCTTTCGCCCGCGGTATCCGCCAGCCGTTGGGTCAGGCGCTTGAGCGCGGCATGCAAGGCCTCCTGACGGGCCGGGAAATGCATCGTCTGACCCATCTCCACCGCCGTGTTCCCCCGCGCGCCCCCGTAAGTCATGCCCAGGGCCAGCGAAATGCTGTAGGGCGACACAAACAGATTGCCCGGTTCCGTTCCGAGGCGGCGGTACAGGTCCACGGCAAACGCCGTGTTTCCCTGCACGACCTCGCGAACGTCCAGCCCGTCCGCGCAAACGGCAACCGCGGCGCCCTCGGGAGCCGAGGCGGCGGCCACACCAATCAGGATGGCCGATAGCGTCAGTGGCGTTGATATCATGATGCGCATCCCTCCGTTCGTTCCGGTGTGTGACACCCTCTTCGACCAGACCGTTTGCGGGTCCGCGCGCACCGATGGCCCGGCTACCCGGCAACGCGCAC
>JAAYAQ010000049.1 GCA_012719295.1 Candidatus Hydrogenedentota bacterium
ACCTTCATGGCCGCCTCAAGACTTTCGCCGTGCTGGTGGCTCTGGCGGCCAGCTTCAAACTGACCTTGATCCTGTTTCTGGCCCTGCTTGTCATTCGACGCGGCCGCCGGAGACGCTATGCCCTGTTCCTGGGAATCGGCCTGTATGCGGCCATGCTGACGTGTTCGTCGGTGATCTATTCCGAGATGACCATCGTCTTCCTGCAGAACCTCCAGAGGTTCACCCTGGGCCTGCATCGTGCAGACCTGCTCCGTCCGTCCCATCCGCCCGCCTCCTGGTGGCTGTTCAACGAGATCTCCGCGAAGGTCTGTGAACGCCTGGGCGCGCCGATGGCAGCGGAACCGGCCGCCGTGGTGGCCTACCTGACGCTGGTTGCGGTCGTAGGGCTGGTAACGTGGGCGGCTGTGCGCCGGTTTCTCCACGTTTTCCGCGACGACGGCTACCTGACGGTCATCATGGTATTCTGCCTGGCCTACCTGCTCGTGGTGCCGCGGCTCGCGGCATGGTCCTATATTCTGGCGCTCCCGGCGGTCTATTACCTCGCCCTGAAAACGCGGCATGTGAACGCATTGCTGGTACTGGCGGGCGCCGCGGCGCTCTCGACGTCGGCCACCCAACCCCCGGGATTCAACCTGCTCAAGGACATCCTGCCGGCCTACTATCCGCTGCTGCTCGCCTTCGCGTTCTGGGTTGCCGGGATCCGGTTCTGCATGCGGGCCGGCGCACAGGCGGAATCGCGCCCGGAACCCGCGCATCCGGCGCCGGGCTGAATGCGGCCGGCCTACGGCCGGAACGGTTTGGGACAGGGGTTTCCCTCGCGCAGACGGTACAGCACTTCGCCCGCATGCGGCACCAGCAACAGGCCCTCGTCCTCGCGGTCCTGCCAGTCGCAGGGGTGAATGCTGTCGGGATCGCGGTAGCCCAGATTAATTGCCTCGCACTCCGCCCTCGGGATACTTGTGGCCAGCGTCACCTGTACGCGGGGTTTCTCGACCCCGTCGACCATCTCGCCTATCCCCCGGACATGCGTCGAATGCGCCAAAATGCCGCCGGGAATATCGGTGAATTTCTCCATCTTCGACAGGAAATAATCGCGCGTGTGGTAGCCAATCCTCCGGATATAGCGGCCGTGGGTGACGCTCACTTCCTTGATATGCTTCCCGTAGATGATGAGTTCGCCCCCGTCGGCGACCACGGGTTCCAGCTTGTACATGCACTTGCCCGCCACCCAGAGCTCATCGTACATCTCGGGCGCCATGGCCAGCACGCTCCGGAACGGCTTTTCCTTGTACACAATATGCGTGCGCGTGCCCATCCTGGCCGCGGCCTCCCAGGCCGCCTCGGGCGTGCCGAAAAACAGGCCATGGCAGTCCTTGCCCATGACATTCAGCGCCAGGCAGCGTTTCTCGACCGGAATGCACGCGGCCGCACGGTTCACCACTTCGCGCACCGGCGTGTGCATCGTCCCGTTGATCACCGGATTGCTGATCAGCGCCCCCAGCCAGTGAAACAGGTTGATGATGTCCGGCCCCGCGATCCCCGGGAAAAAATACTTGTTGCCGCCGCTGAACCCCACCACCTCATGCGGAAACACCGGCCCGACCACGCACAGCAGGTCGTAGTCGAGGATCATCTTGTTCAAGGTCACGTCGACCGACTGGCGCATCAGCCCGCCCGAGATCTCGAAGATCTCCTCCTCGGAAATCGTCCCGATGCGCGCGAGCTGGTCCGGGTTGTCCCACGCATGGTTGAACAGGCCCACATCGCCAAACACGCCCGCCCGCTCTTCCGGCGTGACGCCGATGAGCGCGTTCAGCATGGCCTCCGTCATGGGCGGATGCGTTCCGAGCGCCACGAGAAAGTCCATCTTCGCCACACGCCTGCTCAGCGCCGCGTGAAGGGCGCGGAACATCGCCGGCATCGGCATGCTGCGCGTCTGGTCGGGAATGACGAAGAGCACCCGTTGGCCATCCGCCTCGACCGGGGCCATCGCCTCGGCGACGAATGCCCGGATCTCGTCGTTCGTAATCGCTTCGTGCTCTTTAATCAGCTCCATGGATGCCTATGCCTCACAGCGAAATCCCACGCCCGAAAACATCGCTTTCAGACCGGGGTTTTTCGGGGTAATCACGGCGCGGGTGTTGAAAAATTCCCGCCGTCGCGGATAGTTCTTGCGAAGCGTGTCGAAAAAGGCGCCGCGCTCCGCCTCGGATACACCAAACAGTCCACGCATGGCCTGGTCGTCGTTCCGGATATCATATACGCTTCGCACGGCCTCGCGCAGGGCGTCCTCGGGGTCTACGGAAGCGCCGTCCACCCGGACCTCCGGACATTCGGGCGCGGGGAGCAGGGGAGAGGGGTCCCAGGCCGGAGCGACTCCCAGAAACGCGCACGCCGCCTCGTAGATCTGCCGCGTGCCGTTCACCTTGCCGTCAAACGAGTAGCCCGCGATATGGGGCGTGCCGATAAAGACCTGCTTCAGCAACTCGAGCTCGACAACCGGTTCGCCTTCCCACACATCCAGCACGCACGCCCTCAGATGGCCGTCCGACAGGGCGCGTTTCACGGCGGCGCCGTCCGCGACGGCCCCGCGCGCACTGTTGATCAGGATGCTGCCGGGTTTCATGCGGCGCACAAAGGC
>JAAYAQ010000306.1 GCA_012719295.1 Candidatus Hydrogenedentota bacterium
AGCACCAGCAGGCCGCCGAACAGC
Organism: Candidatus Hydrogenedentota bacterium; assembly: GCA_012719295.1. Lineage (GTDB taxonomy): Bacteria > Hydrogenedentota > Hydrogenedentia > Hydrogenedentales > SLHB01 > UBA2224. Next base: position 25 of record JAAYAQ010000306.1, read on the forward strand.
GCCTTGCCCCACACGGGGGCCGCGCGCAGGGCGCCCGCCATCGTGCGCACGTCGTGGGTGCCGTACATCTGGCCGAGCCGCCCGGCGGCGAAGAATGACAGCGGCTTGCAGAGCGCGTGGTTCAGCGCGTGAAGCAGGGCGGCGAACGTACCCGCCCCCCCCAGGCCCAGCCCGACCGCGATGATCCCGAGATGCTCGACGCTGCTGTAGGCCAGCAGCCGTTTCAGATCGTGCTGAAATACAATGAAGGCCGCGGCGGTGACCATGGACACCAGCCCGAAGAGCAGCAACAGCCGCAGGCTCCAACCGGCTTGGCCGGAGGCTTCCTCCACCAGCGGCACATAGCGCATCACGCAGTAGAGCGCGGCGTTCAGCATAAACCCGGAGAAAATGGCCGAAACCGGGGCGGGCGCCTGGCTGTGCGCGTCGGGAAGCCAACTGTGCATGGGCGCCAGCCCCGCTTTCGTGCCATAACCGACCAGCAGGAAGACGAAGGCCGCCTTCATGAGAACGGGATCGAACTCCCCGGCGTGCTCCCGGAGCCGTGTCCACAGCAGGGCTTCCGAAGCGGGCAGATGCAGCCCGTTGGCCGCGGCGGCGGCCAGAAGCGTTCCCATGAAGGCGAACGCCACGCCGACGGAACAGATGATGAGGTATTTCCACATCGCCTCGACGGACTCCGAGGACCGGTGAATGCAGATCAGAAAGGCCGTCACCAGGGTTGTTGCTTCCAGGCCGGCCCACATGATGCCGATGTTGTTCGAGAGAAGCACCAGCGTCATGGCCGCCAGAGCGCCATACCACAGCGCGCTGAAACGCCGGGCCACCTTGAGGCTCAACGAGCCGTCGAGAATCTCCGGCTGAAAATAGCCGTGCATGTAGAGCGAACTCGTCGTAAACACCGTCATCATCACCAGGAGGTGAATCGCGGACAGCGCGTCCAGGTAGAGCCATCCCCGGGCGGCCGCTATCGAGCCGCTGGCGCGCGTCATCCAAATGCAGATGCCGGCCGCCAGCGCCGCCGCCAGCACGCCCAGCACGGTGGCGCGCAGCACGGCCCGCGCGGAACGGCACGCCAGACAGGCGAGCCCGCCCGCCAGCGGGGCCAGCAGCAGCGCCCAGAGAAATGCGGATGCGGTCATGGGCATCTCAGCCTTTCAACGTGTCCAGTTGGTCGACATCCATGTGGTCGAACGCGCGGTTGATGTGGTACACGGCAACCCCCATGACGAGCACGGCGGCAAACGCATCCAGCAGGACGGCCAGGTCCACCAGCAGGGGCATTTCGCGAAGGATCACCACGCCAAATACGTACATTCCGTTTTCCATCACGAGGTAGCCGAGAATCTGGCTGATGGCCTTCTTCCGGCTCACGATAACGAACAGGCCTACAAACACCATGAAGAACGCCACCGGAGCGACCAGGGGCGTCACGCGTCCCGGGAAGGCGGGCAGCCGTGAACACAGCCACGCCGAGGCCGCCAGGGCCGCAAACCCCGCCAGCGTGGAGGCCATGTGCCCGATGTACGGTTCGACTTCGTGGCGCGCATTGGTTTCTCGCAGCGCGCCCAGGAGTAGCCGGGGGAAGATCACGCCCTTCAGGCCGATAACCACCCCGCTCATCACAACGGACCACACCGTGAAGCCGTCTTCATTCACGAGCAGGGAAAGCACGCCCAGGGCGATCCCCTGGCACGCCACGGTCCGGATGCACGACTTGAGCTGGCTGAACCCAAGCAGGAGCAGGTTCGTGACGATCAGGACCAGCATGATGATGTCGATAGACGTGTTCAAACCATCACCTCAAGAGCAGTACAAAGGCCAGCGCCGACAACACCACGGCGCCCATCAGCAGCCGCGGGACCCGCACCAGGCGCAACCGGGCCATGCACGATTCAATGATGCCTACGAGCACGCCCAGCCCGGCCATGGCGCACAGTGCGGCGGCGATGTCCAGTCCCGCGTGACCCGTGCGGACGGGCGCCACAACATGGATGAGCAGCGAGCCCAGCACCCAGAGTTTCAGGGCCGCGCCGTACAGGATGAACGCGAAATCGGGGCCGCTGTGATCGAGCACCATCACCTCGTGGATCATGGTGAGCTCGAGGTGCGTGTTAGGGTCGTCGACGGGAATCCGCGCGTTCTCCGTCAGGAAGACGATCAGGAGCGCGCCGCCCACCAGGACGAGTACCGGGCCGGCATGCAGGTACGTGCCGAGCGACAGGCCCTGGAACATGTCCGAGAGCGAGCAGGAGCCCGTCAGGCGCGCCACCGCGGCGAGCCCCACCAGCAGCGCGGGTTCCGCCAGCGCGGAGAACGCCACTTCGCGGCTGGCGCCCATGCCCTCAAAGCTGGAACCGGTGTCCAACGCCGCGAGCACGGTGACAAACCGCATCACGCCGAAGAGATACGCAAACAGGATCAGGTCGCACGGAAACGCAATCGCGCTGCGCACTCCGCCAAACGGCGCCAGCGCGGCCGCGAGCATGACGCACGCCAGGCCAATCATGGGACCCGCCCGGAACACCCAGGTCGTGGTGCGGCTGTAGACCGCGCCCTTGTGCAGCAGTTTCCAGAGCTCGAAATAGGCCTGCAGGACCGGCACGCCCTTACGGCCCGCAAAGAACGCTTTGGTCTTGTTGATGATCCCCAGGAGCGCCGGCGCGCACACGAACGGCAGCAGCAGGGTGGTCAGCGATAGCACGTTCATGGCATTCACTTCAGTCCAAAGACGAGCAGCACAATGAGTGCAAGTGCGAGGTAAAGCACATACAATTGCACGCGGCCGTGCTGTGCCCGGCGAAACCAGGAGAGCACCTCCGCGGTGCGTTTGAAGAAGGGCTCGTAAAACCGGTTTCGGAACAGGTCTTTGGTCTCCGTCGAGAACGAAACGGGCGCGGGAAGCACCCCCGCGGGCTGCACCTGCCGGTACCGGGTCCCGCGCGCGAGCGGAAACACGTCCAGCACGGGTTGAGCAAACGACGAGGCCGTGTACTGCATGCGCGCGGTCGGCCGGACATAGCCGCAATCCCATGTCCCGGCCGCGCCAACCGTGCGTGCGGCGAGCAACCGCTTCCGCAACGCGGCCAGCACGAGGATGAGCGCGAGGCCCGCCGCGGATACGCCCACGACCCAGGCCAGGGGAGATACGGCAGCGTTGAGACCGGCCCGCGCCGCGCCGGGCGGCGTGTTCATCGCGCCCGCGACGGCATTGGCCAGGCCCGGGGCCACGACCGGTGCGGACAGGCCAATCAGCACGCAGACCGCGGCCAGCGCGAGCATCGGCACGCGCATGCCCCGGCTGGCCGGGTGCGGATGCACGGCATGTTCCGAACGCGGCTCGCCAAGGAAGATCACCCCGAACGCCTTGGTGAAACAGGCGGCTGCCAGGCCCCCGATCAGCGCCAGACCCGCGATCGCCGCCACGCACGCCGCCACGACAACGCCCGGCGACGACGCAACGCCCTGGAACGCGCCCAGATAGATCAGGAATTCGCTCACGAATCCGTTCAGCGGCGGCAGCCCGCAGATGGCGGCGGATCCGATCAGGAACGTCACGCCGGTCACAGGCATCCGCTTGAGCAGACCGCCCAGATGGTCGATGTCGCCGGTGCCCGCGCCGTGCAGGACCGCCCCGGCCCCCAGAAACAGCAGGCCTTTGAACACCGCGTGGTTCAGGACATGGAGCAGCGCCCCCGCGAACCCCAGCACGGCCACGCCCTGTGCCCCGTAGCTCAGGCCGATGCAGCCCACGCCGAGCCCAATCGTGATGATGCCGATGTTCTCGACGCTGTGGTACGCGAGCAGGCGCTTGATGTCGTGCTGGGCCAGCGCGAACAGGACGCCCAGAATGCCGGAGACCAGCCCCGTCCCCAGAAGGCACCACCCCCACCACGGAGCCGGGGCGCCAAGGCAGGCCAGCATGCGCAGCAAACCGTAGATGCCGGTCTTGATCATCACGCCGGACATCAGGGCGGACACGTGGCTCGGGGCCGCCGGATGCGCCTCCGGAAGCCAGACGTGGACCGGGATGTAGCCGGCCTTCGTTCCAAATCCGAGCAGTGCGAGCACAAACGCCCATCGCGACACCGAGGCGGGAAGCGCGGCTCCCGACTGGGCCATCGCGGCAAAATCCAGGGAACCGGCCCGCTCCCCAAGTATGGCAAACAGCGCCAGCAGAAACGCCGTGCCCAGATGGCACGCAATCAGGTAGATCCAGCCCGCCGTCCGGACGGTCGCTTTCCCGTGCTCAAACGACACCAGAAAGAACGACGCAAGCGCCATGGTTTCCCAGGCCACCAGGAACAGGAGGGCGTTGCGCGCCAGGACGACCCCTATCATGCTGGCCACGAGCAGGTTGTAATGAAACCAGCTCAGGGCAACCCCCTTCGCGTCGCGATGCCCCTGGAAATAGGCGGCGCCGTAAATCGCGCACAGCGCCCCAAGGCCTGTAATGGGGATCAGAAAAACCGCCGACAGCGGGTCAAGCGCAAGATGCAGCGCGCCGCCCGGCACGGACCACGGGATCTCCAGCGATTCCGTCCGGCCGCCCACAAGCGCCTGAAACCCCGCGATGCAACCGCAGACGCAGCCCGCTACCGCCGACGCCACGCCCGCCCGCGCCGACCAGACCGGCGCGCCCTTCGTCAGGACCACCAGAACGCCGCCCAGCATCAGCGCCGCGAGGGAAATCAGTGACAGAATCATGCTCAGGCGACCATTCTAGGCATCGGCCCTCGCCGTTCTGCTGTCCAGCAGGGAATCGACCCGGCGGGCCTCCCTGAGAATGGCTTCCCGGGTGTCGGGCGCGGAAATGACGGCCCTGAATCCGGGGTCCTGCAGCGCGAACGCCAGCCGCGACAGCGTCTGAAGATGCGCGTGCACCGTCGGACTGACCAGGGTAAACAGAACCCGCACCGGCTGGCCGTCCATGGCGCCGAACTCGACCGGCTGCTCCAGAAAACAGACCGTGACCGAGGGTTGTGTCACGTGCAGCACGATGGGATTGCGCGGGTGCGGAATTGCTACGCCGTCCCCGACTGCCGTCGAGCACGCCTTCTCGCGCGCCAGCAGGACGTGGTACAGAAACTCTCTGTCGACCCCCTCCGGCAGGCGCATGGTGTCCACCACACTGCGGAGAACCGCGGGTTTGTCCGTTCCCTCCACCCGGTAGAATACCCCGCCGGCCTCTATCGCCCGGGACAGGCTTGCCGGCTCCTCGGCATGGGGCGGTTCGTTGAAAATCTCCGCGGAGACCGGGATCTTTTGGGCGGTCACCCATTCCAGCAGTTCGGTCCGGTTGATGCGGTACTGATCTTGAACGCGATAGGCAGGGATGGCGCCGTCTCTGATCCAGCGGTACACCGTTTTGTCAGAGACCTTCAGGAGCGTTGCGACATCTCGGACTTTGAGTTCCATTTATCGAAGCCGTAGGCCAAATTTCTCGCAAGAGGGATATTTCGCGCGGATTATGCACCCTGAAGAACATAAAATCAACCTGATGTGCGTTTGTCCACGCGAAA
>JAAYAQ010000307.1 GCA_012719295.1 Candidatus Hydrogenedentota bacterium
GGATGGGCAGCCACGGGGGCTGCGCCTACAAGGGGAAGCGGATGGGCAGCCCCGACACGGCGATATTGTGCCCCCGTTCCTGCAGCCCTGAAAGGGCGACCTGGAATAGCCTGGGGTTTAGCGCGGGGATCAGCGGCGTGCTCAGAGTAAGTCCCGTCAGGGACGAAAGAAAATAGCCCCGGGTTTCAACCCGGGGTCTGCGCAACCCCAAAGGCCCCAAGTCCCATAGGGACGGCAGAGTCGAAGATGCCGTCCGATAGATGAACGGTCAGCCTGCGTACCATCATGACAAAACGGGCAAAGAGGAATTGTTGACGTTTCTCAAACGGCACGGGATCGAATGTGATCCCAGATACAACTGGGACCTGATGCGGACTCTGTCGTCCCTACGGGACTCGATCTGGGCGCGACGTTAATCCCCGGGTTGAAACCCGGGGCTATTGTCTTTCGTCCCTTCGGGACTCAATTCGCCCCGGCGCGACTACGTGTCCCCGTTCGGACCGGATGGGCAGCCACGGGGGGCTGCCCCTACAGGGGGAAACGGACGCCCGGCAACACGACAATCTTTGTGTCTCTGTGTCTTGGTGTGAAATACGATGCAATGGATACCGCCTCACACAAAGACACCAAGGAGGATCATTCTGGGATCGCTGCGGTTTGCTTCGTCGCGCGGGCCCGAATGGTTCCACACCGGACCAGAACGGGGACATGGTCCAAGCGCCGTCCCCGGCGCGACTACGTGTCCCCGTTCGGACCCGTGTGCCTCGTATTTGCCGGGGGATACAGGATTTGACCGTTCTTGGCGATTCTTGCTAAACTTGCGGATCTGTCCGTTTGCAGCGGGCAAATTCACGACGAAAGGATGTTGCAGCAACCATGGTAGAAGAACAGAAACAACCAACAGACGCACAGGACGTGCAGGAAGCGGTGGGCATGGACGCCCGCGTCGCCGACCTTCCCAACGAGGACGAGGAGAGCTTTTCCATCGAACAGATGGAGGCCTTCTACGACAAGTCGATGGCGAGCTTCAAAGAAGGGGAAGTCGTACGGGGAAGAATCGTCGAAACGACGGACGATTTCGTGCTTGTAGACATCGGCTACAAGAGCGAAGGCGCCATTCCCATCTATGAATTCCCGAATCCGGCAAGCATCGTGATTGGCGACGAGTTCGACGTGTACATCGAGCAGCCCGAAGACGAAGACGGCATGCCGGTTTTGTCGAAGACCAAGGCCGACAAAATCAAGAATTGGGCCCACATCCAGGAAGTGTACGAAAGGGACGGGGTGATCGAGGGGCGGATCGTGCGCCGGGTGAAGGGCGGCCTCAAGGTCGATATTGGTGTCGATGCGTTCATGCCGGCCAGCCAGTTGACGTGGCGGCCCACGAGCGATCTCGACCGCTTCATCGGTTCGACCATGGAAGTGAAGATCATCAAGCTCACGAAACGGCGCCGCAACGTCGTGGTGAGCCGCCGCAAACTGCTCGAAGAGCAGCGCGCGGGCGAGAAAGCCAAGCTCTTGTCGACCATCGCGATCGGCCAGATCATCCCCGGCGAGGTCAAGAACATCACCGATTTCGGCGCGTTTGTCGATGTGGGCGGCATCGATGGCCTCCTGCACGTGACCGACATGTCGTGGGGCCGGGTGAAACACCCGTCGCAGGTGGTTTCGGTCGGCGACAAGATCCACGTGATGGTGCTGAATTTCGACCCGGAGTCGGAACGCATCAGCCTGGGGCTCAAACAGAAGACCGACAATCCCTGGAAAACCGCGACCGACCGCTATCCCATCGGCGGCGTGGTGCGGGGCCGGGTGGTCAGCATGACCGACTACGGCGCGTTTGTGCAGCTTGAAGACGGCATCGAAGGCATGGTGCACGTGAGCGAGATGAGCTGGACGCGCCGCGTGCGGCATCCCAATGAAGTCATGAGTCTCGACGAAGAAGTCGATGTGATGGTGTTGAACGTGGATCCCGAGGCGGAGAAGATCGCGCTGGGGCTCAAACAGACCCTGCCGAATCCGTGGCGCGAAATCGAAGCGCGGTATCCGGTCAACTCAACCGTGACCGGCATTGTGCGGAACCTCACCGATTACGGCGCGTTTGTCGAGATCGAGGAGGGGATCGACGCCCTGTTGCATGTGAGCGACATCTCGTGGACGAAGAAGGTCAATCATCCGTCCGAGGTGCTCGAACGCGGGAAAGAGATTCAGGTGAAGATCCTGAGTATCGACCCGAACAACGAGAAGATCAGCGTCGGCCTGAAGCAGCTGGAATCCGACCCGTGGCAGTCGGTGGTTGAGCGTACGCCCATCGGCGCCCACGTGGAAGTCGAGATCGCCAAACTGGTGAGCTTCGGCGCGTTCGCCAAGCTCGAGAATGGCGTCGAAGGCCTGATCCACGTGAGCGAACTGTCCGACGAACGCGTGCAAAAACCGGAGGAAGTGCTCAGCGTGGGCGACACCGTCCAGGCGAAGGTTATCAGCATCGACCCGGTCGACCGTAAGATCGGCCTGAGCATCCGCGAGTACAAACGCGACCTTGAACAGGGGATCACGTCCGAATACGCCGCGAGCGGCGCCGCGTCGGTCAGCATCGGCGAGGTGCTGGGCGATTTCGTGCCGAAATCGTTGTTGCGCGGCGCGCTGGATCCCAGCCAGGCGGCGAATGAACTCCTGCAGGAAGACAGCGCCGCGGACGCCCCGGCCCCGGAGACGGCTCCCGGGACGGACGAGGCCTCCGCGGAAACGCCCGGCGACGCCGGTGCGGACGGGTCCGGCCCGCAGGAATCCTGAGCCTTGCCCGGGATGTTTTGGTAAACAGCCGTTCGAGAGAGCGTTGTGCCGCGGTACGACGCTCTCTTTTGCATTCTTCGCACGAGGTCCCGGCATGAGGCAGGGCGGCGGGCGGCCGCCCATGCGCCCGGGGTCCCGGCGAACCCGACAGACCCAGACCGGGGCGGCCTGCCCCGATACCGAACAGAACCGTGCGCGCGGGCAACCGGTCCCGGCGCGACAGTCAGGGAGCAACGCATGAGCACCGCGAAAAGCCGCACCCATAAACTTGCCGGCGCCGAGATGAGCGGCGCCGAAACCATCATCCAGGTGTGCGCGGATGAGGGCGTCGACACCATCTTCGGCTACAGCGGGGGGGCCATTCTGCCCACGTATGACGCCATCTTCCGGTACAACGAAACGCGCGGCCCCAAGGACCAGATCCGCCTGATCGTGCCGGCAAACGAACAGGGCGCGGGGTTCATGGCGGCCGGATACGCCCGCGCCAGCGGCAAGGTCGGCGTATTGATGGTCACGTCGGGTCCCGGCGCGACCAACACCGTCACGCCGATCCGCGACTGCATGGCCGACTCGATCCCGGTGGTGATGATCAGCGGCCAGGTGGCCTGCCCCTCGATCGGGACCGACGCGTTCCAGGAAGCGCCCGTGTTCAATCTCATGAGCGCGTGCTCGAAGCACGTGTTTCTCTGTAAAGACGCCGACAAACTTGAAGACACCGTGCGAACGGCGTTCAAACTGGCCCGCAGCGGCCGGCCCGGCCCCGTGGTCATTGACGTGCCGAAGGACGTGCAGAACGCCATCCGCCCGTTTAAAGGCGAGGGCTACCTTTCCTTCCGCGGCTACGAGGAACGCATGGCGGCGCTCAACGCGTCGCGCATATCAAAGCCGGAAGCCGTCAAGTTCTTCAAGATGCTCGAAAAGAGCAAGCGGCCCCTCATCTATGCGGGCGGCGGCGTGATCAACGCCAACGCCGCCCAGGAGCTGCGGAAATTCGCCAAGCGCTTCAACATCCCCGTGGTGACCACGCTCATGGGCATCGGCAGCGTGGACACCGGCGACCGGCTTTCCCTCCACATGCTGGGCATGCACGGCACGGCGTATGCCAACTATGCCGTAGAAGATTGCGACTTTGTGATCGTGGTTGGGGCGCGTTTCGACGACCGTGTCGCGGGGAAAGTGGACGAGTTTGCTCCGAACGCCCGCCATTTCGCCCATATCGACATTGACGCGGCGGAGATCGGGAAAGTCCGGATGGTCGACTGGGCGCATGTCGGGTGCGCGCGGCAGGCCCTGCTCGATCTGCTGGCCCACGGGAAGGACTTCAAGAAGGACTTCTCGAAATGGGTGAAGCATGTCGTCGAACTCAAAGAAACACACCGGCTCAACTATGACCGCGAAAGCGACCTGATTCAGCCCTACGAGATCATCGAAACCCTCAATGAAATCACCGCCGGCGAAGCCATCGTCTGCACGGGGGTCGGCCAGCACCAGATGTGGGCGGCCCAGTATTGCCGCATGCATCATCCCCGCTCGTTCATCACTTCGGGGAGCATGGGCACGATGGGATTCGGCCTGCCCGCGTCGATCGGCGCGCAACTGGCCATGCCCGGACGGACCGTCATCGACATCGACGGCGACGGCAGCATCCGCATGAACCTCGGCGAGCTCGAAACCCTGACCACCTACAACGTGCCCGTCAAGGTCCTCCTGCTGAACAATCTCGGCGACGGCATGGTGCGCCAGTGGCAGTCCATGTATTTCGGGCAGCGTTATTCGGGCAGCGACAAGTCGCTTCATCGCAAGGATTTCGTGAAAGCCGCCGAGGCCGACGGCTTCACCTTCGCCCAGCGGCTCGACCAACGCGCCGGCATCAAGACCGTGATGAGGCAGTTCGTGACGCACGACGGCCCGGCGTTTCTCGAGGTCATGATCGACCCGTACGCCAAGGTGTTCCCGATGGTCGGCCCCGGCATGGGCTACAAGGCCATGGACACCGGCAGCTTCATTGTCCCCCGGGCCCTGCCCGAGAAGACCGAAGAACCCGACCTGATGAAGATCCCCGAGCTGTTCTGAGTCGCGGACCGTGCCCGGGGCCGATCACGCGGTCGCGCGATCCGCGTCGCGAAGCGCGGCGTGCAGCGCCTGCACGGACGCAAACACATAGTCCGGTTTCTGTGGTGCGCGCGCGAGATCGGATTCGCTCGTCTCGCCGCTCAACACGAGAATCCCGGTGATGCCGGAATCGCAGGCCATCTGGATGTCGGTATAGAGCCGGTCGCCGACCATGGCGGTTTCGTGCGGCGCCCCGCCGAGTTTTCGCAGGCCCATGGCCACCATCTCGGGATTGGGTTTGCCGATGGTTTTCGGCCTGCGGCCCGTGCTCTCGAACAGCAGGGCGGCCATCGACCCGCAATCGGGAATGTAGCCCGTGGCGGTGGGACAGACCTTGTCGGGATTGGTCGCGAGGTACGGAACGCCGTCGCGGAGGAAACCGCACGCCTTCTCGAGTTTCGCGTATGTGAGCGTGCGGTCGAAAGCCAGCACCACGGCGTCCGGCGCGTCCTCGACCAGTTCAAGCCCCCCGGCGCGCAGTTCGGCCTCGAACGAGGGCGTGCCCAGCACAAACACCCGGCGGTGCGGGGTCTCGGTCACGAGATAGCGCACGGTCGCCTCGCCCGACGTGAGGATGTCGCCGCGCGCCGCCGGGATGCCCATGTCCGCGAGCTTCTTTTCGTAATGGGCGGCATCCACCGAACAGTTGTTGGTGAAAAAGAGGCGTTTGCGGCCCGATTCCTCGAGGTACTGCACGAATGCGGCCGCGCCGTCGATGGGGTTCGGGCCCAGGTACAGCGTGCCGTCCATGTCGAGCAGGAAATGCCGCAGCGCGGCCAGCCGTTGCGCGGACGCCCCGTCCGCGTGCCTGATAGGGGTCATCCGGCCTACCCCTGCAGTGATTCGAGCAGTTTCTTGCAGGCCTTGATGCCGTCGAATTCGCTGAGGCGGCTGCCTTCGAACTCGATGCCGACGTGGCCGTGGTACCCGTGCTGATCGACCACGATCGCCATAAGCCGCTCGAAATCGAGGCTCGTCTCCACGCCGGTCTGGTCGTCAAAATCGTAACACTTGGCGCTGACGGCCTTCGCAAAATTCATCATCAAATCCGTGGCAAGGTACTTGTCCACGTGTTCGGGGAAGTTGCCGAAATCGGGCAGGGTGCCGAACCGCGGATGATCCACCGCCACCATGAGCTGCATGAGCGCCCCCGGCTCCGACGACGCCCCGCCGTGGTTCTCGATCACGACGTTGATGTTCTTCGAGTCGCCGTAGTCGCAAAGCGTGCGGAATTCCGGCACGCAGCGGTCGATAAACGCCTTCAACTCGGCCGGCCGCGCGGCGATGTCGTTCGGCGCGCCGGTCCAGTTCATGCGGATCGTGTGGCCCCCCAGGTACGACGTGACATCGATCCACTTCTGATGGCGGGCGACGGCGTCCTGGCGTTCGCCGGCGTCCGGATGCCCGATCGCCCCCTCGCCGTCGACCATGGTCAACAGGATCTGGACGTCATTGTCGGCGGCGTTCTTGGCGAGTTTGTCGAGGTAGGCGGCGTCGCTGGCCGGCAGCATCTGGTTGACCAGCTCAATCGCGCCGATACCGAACTCCTGGCGGGCGAGCTTCGGCATGTCCAGCATGGGAATCTTGCCTTCCCCTTCGCCGATGGACCGGTGCAGCGACCATCCCGCCAGCGAAATCTGAAAATCACGTTTTTCCGCGGCCATCACGGGTCCTCCTTCCAATGTCGATGCCGCCAGCGCCACACCCGCGGCCCCGGCAACCTTGAAAAAGTCTCTGCGCGACTGCGTTGAACTCATCGCTGGGCTCCTTGCACGGTGTGCGCGGCGCGAACGGAGCCCGCGCCGCACGCCCGGCCTGTTGTGCGAGCCCCCACTGTAGCCCAAAACGCCGGCGGGTTCCAGAACGCGGGAAGCGCCCCACATGCGGCCGATGGCCTTGAAGGCATCCGGAATGCCCCGATATAATCGCCAGGACCTGCGATCACACCGACCTGAGGGGACAATCACATGGTGGATTCACCACGCGACGACCGCTGGGCCAGCCGCTTCGGGTTAATCATGGCCATGGCGGGGAACGCGGTAGGTCTGGGCAACTTTCTGCGGTTCCCGGGCAAGGCGGCTCCGTACGGCGGGGCGTTCATGGTGCCCTATTTCCTGTCGCTCCTGCTGCTGGGCATACCGCTGATGTGGATCGAGTGGACCATCGGCCGTCATGGCGGCAGTTATGGCCACGGCAGCACGCCCGGCATGTTTCACCGGCTCTGGAAGCATCCCGTGTCGAAATATCTGGGCATCTTCGGCGTGCTCCTCCCGGCGATGATCGGCATCTACTACATCTATATCGAGTCCTGGTCGCTCGGGTATGCGGTTGAAACCATCACCGGTTCGTACTGGGGCCGAACCAGCCACGACCAGATGGCCGAGGTGTTCACGGGCTACCTCGGGCTCAACAAGGGTCTGGTGTCCTTCGCCCCCAAATCGTATTTCTTCTTCCTGGTCACGCTCGGCATCAACGTCCTGGTTTTTGCGCGGGGTATCGAAAAAGGCATCGAGGTGGTCTCGAAGTTCGCCATGCCCACGCTGTTTGCGGTAGGCGTGATTCTGGCCATTCGGGTCCTCACCCTGTCGCCCGTCGAAGGCCGCACGGTCAGCGACGGCCTGGCGCGCATCTGGGTGATCGACTGGAGCATGCTCAAGAATCCCTCGATGTGGATCGACGCCGCCGGACAGATCTTCTTCAGCCTGAGCCTCGGGTTCGGCATGATCCACACCTACGCGAGCTACGTGGGAAAGAACGAAGACGTCACCCTGAACGCCTTGGCCACGTGCAGCACCAACGAATTCGTCGAGGTGATTCTCGGCGGCACCATCGCTGTGCCCGCCGCGCTGATCTTCTTCGGGCCCGCCCAGACCGACCAGATCGTGCAGGGCGGCACCTTCCATATCGCGTTCCACTCGCTGCCGGTGATTTTCCAGCAGCTTCCGGCCGGGCGGCTGTTTGGCACGCTGTGGTTCATCCTGCTTTTCCTGGCGGGGCTGACGTCGAGCATGGCCATGTTCACCCCGCTGCTGCTGTTTCTCAAGGACGAGCTGCGAATCGGCAAGTGGAAATCGGTCATTGCGATCTGCATCGGCGTGTTTCTCCTGATGCAGCCGGTGGTGCTGTTTATGAACCAGGGCGTGATGGATGAACTGGACTTCTGGGCCGGCACCTTTTTCCTTGTCCTCTTCGCCACGATCGAGGCCGTGGTGTTTGCCTGGATCTTTGGCATGAAGAGGGGCTGGAAAGAGATGCATCTGGGTGCGGACCTGCAGGTGCCCCGGATCTTCTACTACATCATGCAATTCGTCACGCCGATCTTCGCGATTGCCCTGCTCGGCTGGTGGGTCTACGGCGGCATGTGGCCCAAGCTCATGATGGTTGGCGTAAAGCCCGAAAACGTGCCTTACCTCTGGCTGGCCCGCGCGATCATCGTGGCGGGATGGCTCGCTCTCGCGTGGGGCGTATGGTATGCGTGGCGGACCCATCCGAAATTCTTCGAGGAAGAGAAAGCGGTCGAACCCGGGGAGACGCTGCCATGACCACCGGTTCCTGGGTCTATATGCTCCTGGTCTGGGCGGTCATCATCGCGGTAAACGTGTTCTGTTTCGTCCGCATTTTCCGCAAGAGACCGCGGTGATACGGGGGTGAAGGTCCGGGCCCGGGCCGCCGCGCCCGCCGGGCCGTCCCCGCGGGAGGGAGGACGTTTCATGTCAGACCGCGTTGACGCCAGGATGCTTTTCCGAGGCCTTCTCCGGTGCCTCCTCGCATTGCTTCTCCTGGCCACGGGCGCGGGCTGCGGACCGAACGAACCCGCGGAGCCGGCGGTTCCCGCCGCGGCCGGAATCTCCGGGCCCGATGCCGCCCTCGAAGTGCCGCTGGCCACGCAGCTCGATGACACCCTGCGCATGCACCAGATCCAGGTCATTGCAACGCACAACAGCTATCACGCGATGCCGCCCGCCGACCTGCACGAGCGGGTGAAACAGGCCTATCCCAACGCGGCCACGTGGGAATACGACCACGCCCCGCTCGACGAGCAGCTCAACCGCGGCATTCGCAGTTTCGAACTCGATATTCACCATACCGCCCAGGGCTACGAAGTCTTTCACGTGCAGGATTTCGACGCAGCGTCCACCTGCCGGGACTTTGAGGGGTGCCTGAACGTGATGCGCACCTGGTCGAAAGCGCACCCCCGCCACGTGCCGATCATCACCCTCATCGAGCTGAAAAAGGAGGAGATCCCCCAGGCAGGCACCCGGACGTTTCCGTTTGAAGCGGATGACCTGGACGCGCTTGATGCGCACCTGCTCACGGTGTTCTCACGCAACGAACTGATCACGCCCGACGACGTCCGCGGCACCTATCCCACCCTGGCCGAGGCGGTGCGCGCCGGCAACTGGCCCACGCTTGCGCAGGCGCGGGGCAAGTGCATGTTCGTGTTGCACACCCGCGGCGCCCACGCCGAAAACTACACCCGGAACGCCCCGTCGTGCGAAGGGCGGCCCATGTTCATCGAGGGCGTGGGGGACCAGCCCTGGGACGCGGTATTCGTGGTGAACGAGCCCACGCGGCCCGAACTCGCCCGGTACGTCCAACAGGGTTTCATGGTCCGGACGCGGGCCGATGCCGACCTCCGGGAAGGCCGGGCGAACGATACCGCCCGCCGCGAGGCCGCGCTCGCCAGCGGCGCGCACCTCGTCAGCACCGATTTCCCCCGTGGCGAGGCCCATCCCGAAACCGGTTACGTGGTCCAGTTGCCCGGCAACGCCGCCGCCCGGCCCAATCCCGTGACCGCGCCGTAGCCGCTGGTCTCAACGGTCGTCCGGCGTGGGCACGTCCGGCGGTTTGCGCACGACGAGGCGGCACTGCCCGGAGGGGCAGTCGATGAGGTGATACTCGACCTCGTACCCGAATTCGCGAATCAGCGGGGGATACAGCACCGGACAGTGCTCGCAGTATTTCGGGTAGGGCTCGATGCGTCCCTCGCGGAACACTTTTTTCGCCGACGGGCAGTCATGCATGTCAATCACGAACATGTCGTCGTACAGGCTCATGTGGTGGCGTCCGCCCTCCTCGCCGAGCGTATGCGACCAGTAGGCGTACATGCCTTTGAGCCCGTCGCGGGCGACGTAGTCGCGCAGGTTGGCCAGGAACTCCTCGCGGATGCCTTCCCACAGTTCGACGACTTTGCCGTAGCCGCCGCGTTCTTCGAGATACTTGAACAACTCGCTGTAGGTATAGATGTAGTCGACGCACGAGATCATGGCACGGCCCTCCAGAAGCGCTGCACACAGCGTCCGGCGTCCTGGTCGTACTCGACGCTGCAGGCATAGCCCGCCGCGGCGCACACGGCCTCGTTGACGATGCGCGTGTGCTCGCAGAAATGGTCGGCGATGCGGTAGTTGCGCGCGCGCATGTGGTGGATGGCGGGGCAGGCGCGCACGTCCAGCACCAGGGTGTCGCCCTCGTACCACGTCTCGAAGCCCCCCGCTTCCAGGGTGAACACGGTGTCCCAGTGTTCCTTGAGCGCATCGAGTCCGCGGCAGTGCAGATCCTCGATCAACGTCGCATAGACGGCCTTCGCGGCGCGGGTGAAGAACTCTTCGAGCCCGGCCAGGCCGTACTGGTCATCGAGGAACTGAATGCCGAAGCTCAAGGCCCCGTGAAAGTCTTTGTGAACGTTCGCCATATCACTGTGCTCGCTGGTAAGGCCCCTGGCCTACTGGAGAAATCCAATCTCTTCGAGGGCGTTGCGGAGCGCGGGCAGCCGGTCGTCCGGGAACGGCACTTTGGGCGGGCGCGGCGCGCCCACGTCGAATCCCATAAGCTGGAGAATGGCGCGTTCAACGGCCACCCCGCCCGCCTTGAACCGGAACAGCACCTGCACTACCTGGTTGGCGCGCCACTGGGCTTCGCGCGCTTTGTCGAGATCGCCCGCCTGCACCGCCTCATAGACGTCGACGATGTTGCGGGTCTGATAATTGTAGGTCGAGCCGATGCCGCCGCACGCGCCCGTGAGCAGGCCCTGCAACAGCATCTGGTCGCTGCCGTTGAAGACCGAGATCCGGTCGCCCAGCGCATCGAGAATCCACCACAGGAGAAACAGGTCGCTGTGGGTATACTTGAAGCCCACCAGGTTAGGAATGCGCCCGGCCACTTCCACAAACTGGTCGCCGCCCAGCGAATGACCCGTCAGCGCGGGAATGTAATAACAGTACGTCGGCATGTCAGCGGCCTCGGCGATGGTCCGCATATGGAGTTCGAACCCTTCGATTTCCACCGGGTAATAAATCGGGGGGACGCTGGCCACGGCGTCGACGCCGGCCTTGCGGGCATCCACCGCCATGACGGCCGCCTCGTCGCTTGAGACCGCTCCCACGTGCGCGATCACCTTGCCCTGGCCCGCGACTTCGCCCACCACCACTTCGAGCACCCGCTTGCGTTCTTCGCGGGTCATGAGGAACCCGTCTCCCGTGCTGCCGTTCACGAAAAACCCGTGGCATCCCTGCTCCAGCTGGAATCGCACCAGCTTCTTCAGCACAGGCTCATTCACCCCTCCGTCTTTGAAGGGCGTCAACAGCGCGGGGAGAATTCCCCGGATAACAAACTGCGATTGCGACACGGTCATGACTCCTTTTCTCATCGGTCCGGTTTTCGTTCGTCCGGCGCCGGGCCGGACGCTACACTGTGATCTGCACCCCGTCCCGCGAACTCGTTTCGCAGGCCAGCACCAGCTCGAGCATGCGCCGCTCGCGGTCGAGGGGCATCCGGTACGCTGTCGTGCCTGCCAGGGCGTCGAAGGCATGCTGCAATTCGTCCACATACATGCGCTCGAAATCGTACCCCTCAAGCGGCGCGGATTCCCAGGCGGGGCGGCCGGCAAACGCCGGCCCGGCATGTTTTACGTGCCGGAAACTCCGCCAATCATACTCCACCACGCCCGATTCGAACACCATTCTCCGCAACACGACGGGCGGACGCTGCACCATGTCGTGATGCACCACCGCGGAAACGTTGCTCCGCATGTCGAGCAGCACGTCAAAGGTGTCGAGCGCGCCTGCGTCGGTCTCGATGTCGCCGCTGCGCCGCCGGGCCATGCACGCCAGCGCGGCGACGTCGCCCGCAAGCCAGGTCAGCATCTGGAACTCATGCGGCAGCATGTCGATGCACATCCCGCCTTCGGCCCGCTTCGACGCGTAAAACCCGCGGTAGTCCTCGTAGGGATGCCAGTCGGCCACGTGCTGGCCCGCATGCGACAAGTAGCCAAGCAGCCGCCCGTACGGTTTCTCCTCAACATACGTCCTGGCGAGGCGGTGGATGGCGTTGTGGAGGTAGGTGCAGCTCGGGGCAAGGAACGCCCCCGCCGCGTTGGCACGGGCGATGACGTCATCGGCGTCCTCGAGCGTCAGGACCATCGGCGCCTCGCAGAACGCCGGGATCCCGGCGTCGATGCAACGCAGCAGGTACTCTTTGTGCTGGTGAGGCGGCGTGCAGATCAGCGCAAAATCGGCGCCCGCCCCAAACGCGCTGTCCGCGCTGTCGTGCACGTCCACGCCGGACTGGTCCGTGATGGCCCGCCGGCGGTCGTCCCGCGGATCGTAGGCGGCGATGGACGCGTGACCCATGGCGCGCAGGCACCGCGCGCGGCGTTTGCCCATCGAACCGCAACCCAGGATCAGGAATCGCATCGCTTCCTCCACAACAGCGGGAAATACGCCGCAACACGCACCACCGCGAGAGCATAGCACGGCCGTCCGGAGGATGACAGCCCGGCATTCATGTTCCGAACCGGCACTCTCAGCCTCGGTGCCGGGGGCACCATATACCACAAGCAGAAGGTCCATATATGGTATTTTTGGCTTTACATTGGGCACATCTTGTATTAATATGGCGGGATGCGGGAGAATATTCCGCGGACTATACAACATATAGTGGTTTTCGGAGGGAGGCAGAGTGCGTACCGCGCGCGGAACACCGGCATTCGTCAGGGCGTTGGCGCTCCTTGCTGCCGTGATGGGGCTGACCGCCTGCGCGACCCGCCCGCCGGAACTGCCGCGGGCGTATCCTGTGCCGTGCATCTGGCCGAC
>JAAYAQ010000308.1 GCA_012719295.1 Candidatus Hydrogenedentota bacterium
AATGCTCACGTCGATGCCGGCCTCGGTGTGGTTGCGGCCCATCACCTGGTGCCGGTAGACAAGTTCGCTGCCACGTCCGAAACTCCACCGGTTGGTGTTAAAGGCGCACTGCTGCCGGATGAGCGGCCGGCTCTGGTTGCGTGAAACCGAGTAATGCGGCGCGGAAAACGTGTAGGAGTTGCCATCGATGCGCTCGCCCTCCCCCAGGCGGATGCCTTCCTGTTCGGTGTACAGGGGATGCGCGGGAAAAACGGCCACCTGATCGAACGCCATGGCCCCGCCGACCTCCCACTGACCGAATCGAAGCCAGCCCTCCCCCGGTCCTATGGTCGCGGGGGTGAAAAAGACAGAGCTGTACGACTGCCACGACTCCGTGAGCGCACCGAGGTCGCGGTTGCAGAAATGCGGGCCGCTGATGGCCGTGCCACTGCCGCCGCCCCAGCCGCGCGCGTCAAACGTGACGATATATACGGACGACGGTTCGAGCGCGAGCGGCGCGGATTGCCAGTAGTTGGAATCGCTGCCCGTCCCCGTCACCTGAATGGCGCGGGCGCCGCCGGAGGCTTCGCCGTCCAGCCATTTCCCCGCGCCGCCGGAGAGGGTCCAGCCGGCCGGCCCCTCCTGCCCCGCTTCGAACGACGCGTTAGGCACTTCGACGGTCTGCGCCAGAGACGCAGGAACCGCAACAATGCCCGCGGCAAACAGAAGCACCGAGACACATGCCCGTCGCACCCTCATCAGTCGATCCTCCGTAATGATGAATGCCCCCTGGGACTGCATTCAGGCCATTGTAACAGCCACGGCGGGAGATTTCCTCAACGGGCACGGCGAGCCGCGGACGCACGGGACAATGCCGGCGCCTCACGCCGTCCCTGCCGTGCACAGCCCGGATTGCTTGCTTGTACCGGACACAGCGGCTACCATGGAATCAAACCCTGGCAAGGAGATACACGATGCTTGCTGCGCTCATCACCGTAAGCGTTCTCTGGACATCCGGCGCGGCGGAGACGCCGAAAACACCCGGGACGGAGCAATCCATGAACAGCACGTACACGATCGCGGCGTATTACTTTCCCAACTACCATCCGGACGCGCGAAACGCGAAGCAGCATGGCGAGGGCTGGACCGAATGGGAGCTGGTGAAAAACGCCCGGCCGCGATTCGAGGGGCATCGGCAACCGAATGTTCCGCTCTGGGGATATACCGATGAATCCAATCCCGAAGAGATGGCCCGGAAGATCGCCGCGGCGGCCGACCACGGGATCGACGCGTTTATCTTTGACTGGTACTGGTTCGACGACGGCCCGTTCCTGCAGCGGGGCCTGGAAGACGGCTTCATGAAGGCCGCCAACCGCGATCGCCTGAAGTTCGCCCTGATGTGGGCCAATCACAACTGGCTCGACATCCACCCCGCCCGGCTGGATCAACCGGGCGCATTGCTGTATCCGGGCACGGTGACGCCCGAGACGTTCGAGCGGATGACGGACTACATTATCGAGACCTACTTCAAGCATCCCTGCCACTGGTGCATCGACGGCCGCCCCTATTTCTCCGTCTATGAGCTGCACACGCTCATTCAGAGTTTCGGGAGTCTCGACGCGACCCGCGCGGCGCTCGACCGGTTCCGGGCCAAGACCGTCGCGGCGGGCTTTCCCGGGCTGCATCTGAACGCCGTGACGTTCGGCGTGCGCATCCTGCCGGGCGAAACCGCGGTGTCGAAACCGGAAGAGCTGGTGTCGCTGCTGGGCTTCGACAGCGTCACGTCGTACGTCTGGATTCACCATGTCTCGCTGCCGCAGTTTCCCCAGACGCCTTACGCGTATGTGCGCGACAAATACATTGAACACTGGAACCAGGCCGCTCCCCAGTATCCCGTGCCGTACTTTCCCAACGTGACCATGGGCTGGGACTCGTCGCCCCGCTGCCATCTGGACGACGAGTTCAAAAACGCCGGGTACCCCTTCATGGCGACGATCTCGGAAAACACGCCCGAGGCGTTCGAGGGCGGGTTGCGCGCGGTCAAGGCGCTCGCGGACACGCTGCCCGAGTCCCGGCGCGTCATTACCATCAATTGCTGGAACGAATGGACGGAAGGCAGCTACCTCGAACCCGACACCCGCAACGGCCTCGCGTATCTGGAAGCCGTGCGGCGGGTATTCGAAGGCAGCGAACCATAAGCCGCTCTGACCGTCCGTGGATGATTCAAGCACGACCCGGGGAGACGAATGCCGGGCGGGCGCCGGTCGCGCACGGGAGACAAGCGGGGACATGGCGACGGGGCCGGCGCACTAGGGATTCTGTACGGCGGGCCTCGTGGAAAGCCCCGTCCGCGGGGCGGGGTATTTCTTGATGCGGATCGGCACGGGCAGCCGTTCCCTGCCGGGGACGTCGGTCAGGATCACGATGTCTTTGCCCTCGAGGGCCGGGTCGACCGGAAGGTTCTGCAGCTTGACCAGATAACGGTTTTCCGGGCGCGGGATGATCTCCGACACGATGCCCTCCACCGGCGTTTCGACCCCGGTCACGGTGAATTCGGTCACGCTGCCGGGCATGATGTTCAGGAAACGAATGGCGGTGTCCGCTTCGCCGGTTCCCTTGTCATACACGACGACTTCTTTCGGAACGATCTCGATCATGTCCACCACGCGGAGCGCCACGGGGATGTCCAGCACGGGGTAGTTGTCGTTGTCGGTGAAGACGTGAATCTGGGCGGGATGAGTCCCCAGGGGCAGGGGCGGCCGGGTCCGCACATGAATCGTATGTTTCAGGCCGTCCTGGGCGGTTTCGACGGTTAGTTCGAGGTAGGGGCTGTCCGTCCTGGCCTCGCGCACGTTGAATTTCGCGGCTTCCTGGAGGAACTCGATGGTAGCGGCGCTCTCGACAGGGCGGTCCATGGCAGAGTAGCCCAGATTGACGGTCGGCGGGCTGATGCGGATGCGTTCGATCGCCTTGCCTTTCATGGTGAGACGGGTCTTCTGCTTCGTATCGCCGCCGGAAAGGACGTAGACGTGTTTTTCGAATGCGCCTTTGCGGCCCTCGAACGACACCGCGACCTCCAGGGGCACGGTCTCTCCCGGAGCAAGTATCTTCTGCGTGAGATTGGCGACGGTGCAGCCGCAGGTGGTCAAGACGCGGTCGATAACCAGGGGACTGGTCCCCGCGTTTTTCAATTGAAACACGTGGTTGACCCTGGTGAAATTGTCGCGCTCGCCGAAATCATAGACCGGCGCGTCGCATACCAGCGGGCCGGACGGCGTTTGCGGTCCGGTTGCCGGGGAGGCCGCCGGCGGCTGCGCCGCGGCGGGACAAAGCCCCGCGCAGGCGACGGCCAGCATCGCACACAACACGCACCAGGGCAAAGACTTGCATCCAGCGGCAAAATGGTGTCTCATGAAGTCCTCCGCCAGCCAGGCTGGGCTGCCATTATGTATATCATAGCAACCTGGGGGCGGGAGGATCATCCAGCGGCGCGTTTGGTTTTCGGAGTGGGTCAGTCCGGCCAGGAAACAGCATGCGGAACGTCCACCAGATTCGCGAGGTTTCGACGCTCTCCTTTAACGAGCGCGTGCTTCAGGAAGCCGAAGACCGGCGCAATCCGCCCATGGAACGCCTCAAATTCCTGGGCATTTTCTCCTCCAACATGGATGAGTTCTTCAAGGTGCGCGTCGCCAGTGTGCAGCGCCGGATCGAGCTGGGGCACAGCGGCATGCAGGACGTGCTCGAGATCCTCGCGCACAAGGCCCGCGAGCTGGACGAGCGGTTTCGCGCGGCGTACGGCGACATCACGTCGGTGCTTGCGGCACAGGGCATCCGGATCCTCAACGAACACGACATCGAGCACTGCGCCCGGGAGATGGGTCCGTGGCTGGGCGACTATTTCCGGGAGAACGTGCTGCCGAGCCTCGTCCCGATCATCCTTCGCAAGTCGCAGCCATTTCCGCAGTTGACCGACGGCGCCCTGTATTTCGGGGTGAAGATGTGGGGCGACCCGGTGCGCTACGCGATTCTCGAGATTCCCTCCGAACTGCCGCGTTTCGTGGAATTGCCGAACGGCGCGATCATGTACGTGGACGATCTGATCCGGCATTCGCTGAACGAGGTGTTCTACATTTTCGACTACGAGCGCATCGGCGCCTACGAGTTCAAGATTTCCCGCGACGCCCAGCTCGACATCGACAACGATTTTTCCGAGGGCCACGTGCGCAAGATGGAGCGCGTGCTCAAACAGCGGAAAGCGGGCCGGCCCACCCGCCTGGTGCACGACGCCACCATGCCGATGGAACTGCTTCAGCTGCTGCGGGAAAAGCTGAAGATCACCGAATACGACACGCTCATCGCGGGGGCCCGGTATCACAACATGAAAGACCTGATGGGGTTTCCGAACCGCCGCGGGGATGTGTCGTTTGAGGAGATGGAACCCGCCCCGCACCCGGTACTGGACCGCGGCCGGCGACCCATGATGAAGATCATCCAGGAACAGGATCTGCTCCTGACGTACCCGTACCAGTCGTTTGACAACGTGATCCGTTTATTGCGCGAGGCGGCCATCGACCCCGAGGTCGAGGAGATCAAGATGACGCTGTACCGCGTCGCGCGGCGCTCGCAGGTGGTCAACGCGCTGATCAACGCGGCGCGCAACGGCAAGAAGGTGTTCGCCTCGATCGAATTGCAGGCGCGGTTTGATGAGAAGAACAACATCAAGATTTCGGAAGCATTGACCGAATCGGGCGCGACGGTGGTTTACGGCGTTCCACCCATGAAGGTGCACTGCAAGCTGCTGCTGATCAAGGGCAAGAGAACCCGCCTGGCGGGCCTGTCCACGGGGAACTACAACGAGGCCACGGCGCGACAGTATGTCGACACCGCCCTGCTCACTTCGGACAAGCGGTTGACGGACGAGGTGGATCTGGTTTTCGACTATCTCGACGCCGCGTCGAAGATGCGGGCGGTGACGGCGCCCCGATTCAAGCATCTGCTCGTGTCCCCGTTCAACACCCGCAAGGTGTTTCTGAAACTCCTCAACCGGGAGAAGAAGAAAGGCAAACGGGGGTACGTCTTCCTGAAAGTCAACCATCTCACGGACGAGAAGATCACGGACCGTCTGCGGGAAGCGGCCGACGCGGGGGTCAAGATGGATTTCGTCGTGCGCACGACGTACGCCATGCTGCCGCATCCCAACATTCGCGCCATCTCGATCCTCGACCGCTTCCTGGAACATCAGCGCATCTACCTCTTCGGCCGGGGAGAGGACCGGGCCGTGTACATGAGTTCCGCGGACCTGATGGAACGCAACATCGACTGGCGCGTCGAGGTGGCGTTTCCCATCTTCGATCCGCGATTGCAGCAGGAAATCCTGGACACGTGCGAGATCCAGATCAACGACTCCTACAAGGCGCGCATTCTGGACGAGATTCAGTCCAACCAGTATGTGAACTTCGGCCCCGACGGCCAGCGTACGCAGTATGCGACACACGCCTATTACCAGCGCCTCGGCACGGAGGCGCCTGCCGTCCCCACAACCGCGGAAGGCATCTGACCGTCCCGCGCGGCACGCATCCGCTCACGCAGACCCGTGTCCCCTGCGGGGCGGATTGCATTTGTGGCCTCCGGCCCGGACGGGGTAGGATTGGCCGGGCGGATACGCCGCCCTCAGCAACAGGCTTGCCAACGCGTTCGAGACAGGGGAACCGCCGGATGCTCTCCCGCGACCGGGTCATACAGGTGCTTCGACATGAGACGCCCGACCGGATACCCGTCTATGCGTGGGTGAAATTTAACATGACGCCGCAGATCGAACAGGTGTTCGGGTCGGTTGCGGCCTTTGAAGACCGGTACGAGTTTGATTTCGCCCACATTTTCGGCGGTCCCTCGACCTTTTCGGAGTCCGCGGTAACCGCGTTGCGCGAATCGAACGGCGGGCGGCTCGACCCGCGGGCCGCGCTCGACCTGCCCGTGAGCGATCCGGGCATGATGGAAGACTACCGCGAGATTATCGCCGAGATCCGGCATCACAAGCAGGAACGCGACCGGTTTGTCTATATGCAGACGCCGGGGAGCTTCGAGGTGGTGAACAGCATTATCACGCTTGAAGCGCATTTGCGCGGCCTGCTCGAGTACCCGGAGCAGCTGCGCGAGCTGTACCGGCGCCAGACGGCGTGGAGTTGCGCGTTTGCCAGGAATTGTCTTGAGCTGGGCGTGGACATGATTTTCGTGGCGGACGACTGGGGCGCACAGAACACGCTGCTTTTCAGCGAAGCCGCGTGGTGGGAGATGATCTACCCGTATCATCGGACGCTGGTGACGGCGGTGCGGCAGAGTGGCGGGTACGTGGGCCTTCACAGTGACGGGAATGTCGCGGCCGTCGTGGACGGGATCGTCGAATTGGGGTACGATCTGGTGCATCCATGGCAGGAATCGGCCGGGATGAGCCTGGCGGCGCAGAAAGCGCGGTACGGCGGCGAGTTTGTGGTGATGGGCGGGCTCGATGTGCAATCCACGCTTGGATTTGGCAATCTGGCGCGCGTCGAGGCCGAGATCGAGCGGGTGTTGGGGCTGTTTTTGGATGGCGGCCTGCTGTTCTGCACCTCGCATTTTGTTCAGGACCACTGTTCCATCGAGGAACTGCTCTTTGCGTATGATATGGTGTACCGCCGGGTGCGCGAACTGGGCCGCGCCCGGCGGGGAATGGGTTGAATGCGTGTGCCGGTGATGCCCCCTCTGGCCCGGCAGGATACAGGAAGGAGAATGCGATGACGTTGGCGATCTTGAGCGCTGTGCTGTTGAGCGCCGTGGAGCTTCCCGTAGGTTCCGCGCCCGAACCCGTGGCGTTTAGTCACTTTCCGACCCGGCTGCACGCGTGCGTGTGGCGCAACTGGACGCTGGTGCCGATGGACGCGCTGGCGGAGGTGTGCGGCGCGGAGACCGCCGAGCTGCTGGACATGGGCCGGAGCATGGGTCTCGAAGGTCCGCCGGAAATCACCCCGGATCAGCGGCGCCGGTCCTACATTACCGTAATTCGGCGGAACTGGCACCTCATGCCGTACGAGCAGTTGCTGCAATTGCTCGGATGGACCGCGGAGGAAATGGCGTACACGCTGCGCGAAGACGATTTCCTGTACATCAAGCTGGGCAGCCTCAAACCGGCGTGTGAACCGGTGCGGTATGAGGAACGCACGGCGGTGGTGCGCGCGGCGGAGGCCCGGCTCGCCGGCTGGGTCAAGGACGCGTTCCCGGACGGGGCGGGGATTCCTGAAGACGCGTTGTTCGCGTTCGTCGAACGGTTGTCGGAAATGCCCGCGAAGCGGGCCGGCGCCGCGCGGGACAGCCAGTTCGATCCGCGGTACGGCCCGTCGTATTTCGCCCTGTACGGCGATCCGCTTCTCGAGGACGATCCTCAAAAGGGCTCGTTCCCGGACGGCTACCTGGCGCGCCTGGCGGATTCGGGCGTGAACGGCGTGTGGATGCAGGCGGTTCTGTACAAGCTGACGCCGTTTCCCTGGGACGAATCGCTGAGCGAACACTATGAGAAACGCCTGGAGAATCTGAAGGCCCTGGTCGCGCGGGCAAAGGCTCAGGGGATCGGCATCTATCTGTACCTGAACGAGCCGCGCGCCATGCCGCTGGCGTTTTTTGACAGCCATCCGGCTCTGAAGGGCGTGGTGGAAGGCGACCACGCGGCCATGTGCACCAGTTCGGAGGAGGTCCGAAATTACATTCGGGGGGCGGTGGAACGCATTTCCCGGGAAGTGCCGGATCTCGCGGGGTTTTTCACGATCTCGGCTTCCGAGAACCTGACCAACTGCTGGTCGCATCACCGGGGCCAGGACTGCCCCCGCTGCGGAACGCGCGCGCCGGACGAGGTCATTGCGGAACTCCACAGCGCCATCCATGAGGGCATTCAACGCGGCGGCGCGAACACCCGGCTCATCGCATGGGACTGGGGCTGGCAGGATCCCTGGGTCGAGGGCATCGTGCAGAAGCTCCCGCTGGAAGTGGCGCTCCTGAGCGTGAGCGAATGGAGTATTCCGGTGACGCGCGGCGGCGTCGACAGCATGGTGGGCGAATATTCGATTTCGACGGTCGGCCCGGGCCCGCGGGCGACCCGCCACTGGGGATTCGCCAAGACGCGCGGACTGAAGACCCTGGCGAAGGTCCAGACGAACAACACGTGGGAACTGTCGCCCGTACCGTACATCCCGGCGGTGGCGAATGTCGCGCAGCATGCCGCCAACCTGCGCGAAACCGGCGTGGACGGACTGATGCTGAGCTGGACGCTCGGAGGCTGCCCGTCGCCCAATCTCGAAGTGGTCGCCGAATTGGGCGCGGACCGCGCTCTGAGCGTGGATGACGCGTTGCTGAAGGTGGCGCGCAACCGCGTTGGCGAGCCCCTGGCCCCCGCGCTGGTCGAGGCCTGGAAGGCGTTCAGTGTGGCGTTCAGCGAATACCCGTACCACGGCGGCGTGGTCTACTCCGCGCCGGTGCAGATGGGCCCCGCGAACCTGCTGTTTGCCCAGCCCACCGGCTACGCCGCGACCATGGTGGGGTTGCCCTACGACGACCTGGACCGCTGGCGCGCGGTGTTCCCGCCGGAGGTGTTTGCGCAACAGTTCGAAACGATGGCCCAGGGATTCCAGCAGGCGATCGCCAAGGTGCGTGACGCCCTCGGAAACGCGCAGGTGTCCCTGGAGCAACGGGCGGCCATCGACGAAGAGATGCGCGTCGCGGAAGTCTGCGCCATCCACTTCCAGAGCGTGGCCAACCAGACCCGGTTCGTCATGAACCGGAACGCGTTCAACGAAGCGCCCGCCGCGGAGACGGCGCCGCAGCACGCCGCGACCATGCGCGCCCTGCTGGACAGCGAGATCGTTCTCGCGCAGCGCATGCATGCCCTGCAATCGCAGGATTCGCGGTTTGGTTATGAAGCGTCAAACCACTATTTTTATGTGCCGACGGATCTCGTCGAAAAGGCCGTCAATTGCCGCAGTCTGAAGGAGGACTGGCTTAAGACACCGCAGTAAACCGGGTTGAGCGCGAAAAACCGCCCGGGACGGCCCCGGGCGGCGTGTTACGCAGAGGGCATTGCCGGAGAGCGGCATCGCTTGGGCCTGAGGCGTCGTCCCCCGCCCGGGCCGAAGGAAGAGATTCGTCACTGAGGGAGCCGCGCAGGATGTACGCAAATGCGATAGACATCGCGCAATTTGCGCTGCCGAACACGCCCCCGAACGAGCTCTGGTTCGAGGA